>JAGTUZ010000248.1 GCA_018224415.1 Bacteroidota bacterium
ATGAAACGCCTCATCATTCCGCTTCTGCTGCTCCTCTTCTGCGTCTCCATGGCGCGCGCGGACCGCTACACCTTCCTGGGCTCCTACGTCTCGCACAGCATCGAGAGCACGCGACTGACCGTCACGGCGACCAACAACGTGCTGCGGCTCACGCTTGTCGACAGCGCGGTGGTGCGCGTACAGCTCGGCCGCGAGGGGGTCATCCTCGACCTCCCCTCCTATGCCGTGGTGCAGCGGCCCAACGTCCTGCTCGCCTGGGAGATCGAAGACCAGCCCGGCTCCCTTCGCTGCTCGCTGCCCGGTGGTACGGTCGTGATTCAGAAATTCCCCTTGCGCCTGCAGTTCCTTGCCACTGACGGTCGTCTCGTGGCCGAGGACGCCCCGGCGTTCGGGCATGCGTGGGACGGAAAGGAAGTGCAGGTGTGGCGGACGCTGCACCGCGACGCGCGTTTCTTCGGCCTCGGTGAGAAGGTGGGGGACCTCGACAAGCGCGGCGGCTTCTGGACGATGTGGAATTCCGACTTCCCGGCCTATGCGCTGGACCGCGATCCACTGTATGCCTCGGTGCCGTTCTTCATCGGCATGCATGACGGCAGTGCCTATGGTACCTTCCTCGACAACAGCTACCGTAGCAGCTTCAACATGGGCGCCGCCAGCGATCGTGTGTATTCCTTCGGCGCGGAAGACGGCGAGATGAACTACTATTTCATTTTCGGGCCGCGCATCCGCGACGTTGTCGCGCGTTACGCCGCGCTCACCGGGCGCATGAACCTGCCGCCGCGCTGGGCGCTGGGCTACCAGCAATGCCGCTGGGCTTACTACCCCGAATACGAAGTGCGCGACGTGGCGCGGAACTTCCGGCAGCGGGGCATTCCGGCGGACGTTCTGTATCTGGATATCCGCTACATGGACAGCTACAAGGTGTTCACCTGGGACGCCACGGCCTTCCCCGATCCTCCGCGCCTGCTCGCCGACCTGGAGGCGATGGGATTCAAGATCGTGCCCATCATCGATCCGGGCGTCAAGATCGAGGAGGGATACCACGTGTATGACGAGGGTCTGCGTAACGACTTCTTCGCGACCTATCCCGACGGCACACCCTACTCCGGCGAGGTCTGGCCGGGTTGGTGCCACTTCCCCGACTTCACCCGTGCGGACGTGCGTGACTGGTGGGGCGGCAAATACGGACGGCTCATGGACATCGGGATCGATGGGTTCTGGAACGACATGAACGAGCCCGCGGTGTGGGGACGCGAATTCCCGTTGCTCGTGGAATTCGACGACGAAGGCCGCCACAGCACCATCAAGAAGATCCACAATGTCTACGGCCATCTCATGGCGCAGGCCAGCTTCGAAGGAATGCGCCGCGCGCATCCGGACAAACGGCCCTTCATCGTCACGCGCGCGGGATTCGCGGGCACGCAGCGCTACGCCGCATTGTGGACGGGCGACAACAGCGCGCGTTTCGACAACCTGCAGCTTGGACTGCGGATGAGCCTCGGCCTTGGCCTGTCGGGCATGCCGTTCACGGGACCCGACATCGGGGGGTTCGTCGGAGAGCCGTCGGCGGAACTCTATGTGCGGTGGATACAGGCTTCGGTGTTCACGCCCTTCATGCGCACGCACACGCACATCAACACGCGGGACCAGGAGCCGTGGTCCTTCGGCGAGTGGACCGAAGACATCGTGCGCAATTACATCGGCATGCGATACGAGTTCCTTCCGTACCTGTACACCGAGTTCCGCGAGGCGTCGCGCAGCGGCGTGCCCATGATGCGACCAATCTTTCTCGATCACGAAGACGACGCCGAGACGTTCAGCAGCCGCTGGCAGCATACTTTCTTTTTCGGTCCGAATATCCTGGTTGCGCCAGTGGTGAAGGAAGGACAGCAGTTCCAGGAAGTCTACCTCCCGCGCGGGCGGTGGCTGGACCCGTGGACCGGTGAAAGCCACGAAGGAGGACAGCGGATCGTGGTCGACGCGCCACTCGAGCGACTGCCGATGTTCTATCGCGGCGGCGCGATCATTCCCCGTCGCGAAGTGCAGCAGCACACCGGCGAGCGGGCGCTGACCGCGCTGACGCTCGACGTCGTACCCGGCGACAGCGCCTCCTACACATTGTACCTTGACGCCGGCGACGGCTTCGGGTACGAGCGGGGCGAATACGACGAGATCACCTTCCGCATGCGGGCGGACGGTAATTCCTGGGTGCTGGAAAGCAGCAGTGGAACCGGCCGCTGGAGCAGCACACTGCAGTCAGTACGCTTCCGCCTCTTCGGTGCGGCCGTTCCCCCACGGCTGGTCAGTATGAACGACCAGGCAATCGACCTCGAAGCGACAGAGGTGCGCAATCGCACACGTCCCCTGCTCGATGCGGGCAGCCGGCGCTTCGAGATCACGTTGCCCTTCCGTCCGGGCACGCAACAGTACCGATTCGAATACTGAGCCACGCAGCGCGGGGTACCACGCGTGCCCCGCCCCTTTCTTCCCATCTATCCCTCACCCCATCTATCCCTCTCCCCATCTTTCCCTCTGCCCATCTATCCTATCTGTATCCCGCCGCCCGCCGCACATGCAGCAACTGACCGGAGACCTTGTCGATGATATTCAATTCCACCGTCGGTGATTGGTCGAAGCTCCAGAAGGCGACCAGATGGTCAGGTGGCGGCGGCACCCCTTCCGCGAGCATGGCGAGTTCGTCGTTAGAGAGCAGGCGCTTCCAGATCGCGACGTCCGCGATGCGGCGTGTGCGGGACAACGATTCCCTCGCGGTACGGTGCTGCCGCGCCGACATCGCGGTATATGTATCGTCGTACACGCCGAAGGTGATGCCCTCGTATCCCTCGTGCCAGTCGTGCGGCACGGCGGAGGAGGGACAGGCCTCGACCGAAGCGCGCTGCGCCCCGTCGATGAATACCTCTTTTCTCCCGTCGCGAAGGACACGCACGGCCACATGATGCCAACCTGGGGCGACCGCGCCCAGAATGTCGCTGCGGCATCCGCTGAACAGGGTGGCGACGGTATCGCCGCTGATGCCGATGCATTGACCGAGGTTCTGTACCACCATCGCCGTGCTGCGCTTTGTGCCGGTAAACCACCAGAAGGCGAAGGTCGCATCGCTGTGCCTGGGCAGCACCTGCCGGGCGAAGCGCAGGTAGGATCCCGGCGGGAGAAACAGCGCGGGTTTGTCGAGCGGACCAGCCCCCGGCACGGGCAGCGAGATGTCGAGAGACAGCGGTGCCGCGGACCGCACGAACGACGGCCGGCCGCGGAGTTCCGCATCCGGCGAATCTCCGCCGTTGTTGAATGCTGTTTCGTGGGAAAACAATTCCATCGGGAAATTGGCCTTCAACCCCGGAGTGCCTCCGGGGAGCGTCCGCTGCATGTTCCGCTGCACGGCACCCTCATCGAGCATGTGCCACCAGACGCGGAGATTGTCGACCTCGCAATCGAGGAACCGTCCCGCACCAAGGGAATCGGAGAAGGCCCCGAGACTGACAAACGGTGTCATGCGGTCTGGCATGACGAGGGGCTGGCGCCGTTCGAGCACGTTCTTTCCATCAACAATAAGACGTAGCAGCGAACGGGTCACCGAGTACGACAATGCGATGTGATACCACATGTCCGGTTTCATCGTCGACTCGAGCGGCACGGTGATGTGTTCGTCTCCGATGGAGACCTGGGGAGTGCCGTTATCGAAGCCAAGGACCACATTGCTCCGCTCGGCACTTCCGGACATGCCAACGCCGTTGTGCAGCAGACAGCCGTTCCAGCTCAGTGAACGAACCCAGGCCTCGAATGTCAGGTCACCGTTGGTGAAGGCCAAGGCCTCTTTTCCCCATGTCAGAAATTGTGTGCTGCCGTCGAGTCGCAACGCGTATCCACCCGCAATCGCACGTCCCGCCGCTCCGTGCATCACGATGCGGAACAGTTCCCGGCCGCCCGCTCCGTCGCGGAACACCAGGGCTGCGTGATGCCCGGACGAGGCACCCGTCGGAGCGTACATCACCGAGAGCCGCAGCGGAATGACGCTGGCGAGCTGCTGCGCACCGCCACCCGCATTGATGTACCACTGGTCCGGATCCGCACCTTCGACGGCAATGAAAACATCCTTCGGCATCGGTGTCATGTTGTAGACAGTGAAGACGCGGGAGAACCCGTCCCCCACTTCGAGATTGCCATAGGCCAACGATGCGTCAAGCACCTGCTTTCCGTCCCGGAGCGCCCAATCGAGCGAGTCGTTTGGATTGTAGACGATAGCGTTCGTCGGCACATGGATGCCCTGCGTGACTTCAAGGTCGGGGAAAATGATATACGAACGATAGAACAGGAACAACGCCGCGCCCAGTGCGAGCAGGGCTGCGAGCAGCACACCCGTGCGTGCATGACGGCGGCCGAGCGTCTGCAGACGGTCGTACGGATTGCGCGTCATTGTCTCGACGGCGTGTCCGCTGCGAAAACAGTCGTGGAAGGTCGATGCAGCCAGCACCTCGAACGCGCGCTGCGGATAGCTGCGCTGCAGTTCCTGGATGAACGTGGTCGCCGCTTCCACATGATGTGCGGGAATGACGATGCGGCGCAGCGGCGAGAAAAACGCAAGCGCGATTTTCCGGCGGATGGTGTCCCATGGTACGGATTCCAGTGCCCCGTCTTCATCCAGCGACGCGATGCAGGCCGTGTCGGCCGGGAGGGTCCATCGGACACGCGCATTCACCTCACCACTGAGGTGACAGATCAGTCCCACCGTCGCGGCGAGACCAAGCGAGCCACCGGAGAATGCGGCGTGCAGGTCGATGATCTGGTAGTAGACATCGCGTGTATCGAAGCGATGGCCGATCCGCGCCTGCGCAAACGCTGCAGCCAGCCGGCGCGCTCCGAGCAGCTGTTCGCGGGTCATGTCCGCGTCGGCACCGAGCACGTTGTTGATATGCACACCGCCGCTGCCGCGACGCGTGGCGATTTCCATGCGCAGCACTGCTCCGGCGACTGCATCGTGCGCGCCCTCCTCGAGCAGAACCACCGACACCGCCTCCGCATGCAAACGCCATGCGCTCCAGCGAAGCAGGGCCGCCCGGAGGGGATGATGCGAATCTTCCGCCTCCTGCGTCATGCAATAGGCCTCGAACATCGCGAAAGGGTCGGGACCCGCCCCGTAGACCGCGCGCCATTGCTGTTCGTCGAGGTCGCGCAGCGGCGTGCCCGTATTAAGGAGAAACGCATGCAAAGAGCGGAAATCGCAGGCGCAGCCGTGCGACAGTGCCAACTTGCAGAGCAATTCCTGCCCGGCCTGGCCGGCATCCGTCTCGTCACGGACATTCTCGCGCATTTCTTCGAAATAGTGCCATGCCGACTGCCAGAGCCGGGGTGGAAGACCTGTCGTGTACGGGTGAAGCAGAAGGCGCAACAGGGTACGCAACTGCGGGAGGAGATACGCCTTGCGCCATGGGAAGGGGAGATGTGCGGTCCCGTCATGAAAGGAAACGAGCGCCTGCAGCTGCAGCTGCGGCGAATGCGTCGACCGGAGCGTTTCGATCAGCGCCCTTCCGGCCGCATCCAGCTCCCTCGGTGTGGTGATCCGTCCGTCAGACATTGCAGCTCCTGTTCATTCCCAGCTGCGCACGCGCTTGACATGCAGCAGCAATCCGCCAACCTCGTCCGCGATGTTTCCATCGACATCGGGAAGACGGGTGAAGCGCCATGACGCGGTCAATCCTCGTGTGGGGACGATCGCACGCAGCGACCATGCTCGAATCTCGGCATCGTCCAGAAGCCGGTTCCACACATGCAGACTGCCATAGCTGCGCGGATGCGACAATGTAGGATGATACCAGTCATAATATTTGGATGCAAGCTGCTGCTCCTTGTCAAAGCGGAATCCCAGCATGAGCCCTTCGAAACGGGCATGCCAATCCTGGATACCATCCGCGATCGTCTCGGATTCGACAAGCAGCTCTCCGTCGAGGTAGAAACGCAACCGTCCCTCGGCGGTCACAAGGCAGACACCGGCGTGCCACCCTTCCGGAATGTCATAGTGCAGTTTTCTCGTCAGGGTGAACAGCATATTGTTCTCGACGGAAATCCAGCCGCGCTCCTTGAGGACGTAGTTGAAATGGATGGCTGGCTCGGCCGTCTGCAGGAAGCGGAAGGCAAAAGACGCGTCGCCGTAACGTTCCAGCGGCGACCGTGCCGTCACAAGGTATCTTCCGGGACGAAGTTGCAGTGCCACCCCGTCTTCCTGTTCACCGACAAGGGAACAGTCCGCACCATCGGGAGGCAGAGGCAGTGTTGAACGGCGCAGCAAAGGACGATGCAGTAACGAACCGCTATGCGCGAGCTTGTTTGCGTTGAAGACGGTGTTCTCCACCGCGGCGTCCATGTCCCAGTATCCGGCCAGTCCCTCGGCAAGACCGGGAGGCCGGCGACGCATGCCGGCACGGATCTCGGTCGCGCTACGGAAACGATGCCAGAGCCGCAGTTCGTCGATCTCCCCGTGGAAATGGAGGTCGGATGCCGTGCCGGTGTTCCTCGCTCCCACGGTGACGAAGGGCGTACCGGGTCCGTCGAAGAGAAAATCCACATGCCGGTCGTCAATGACCTCGCCATTGACGTACACCGCGATGCGCCGCTGCGGCATGGAGACAGCGAGAGCGAGATGCATCCACTCTCCCATGGTGGCGACCTGCCGCCCTGCGAGCACGTACATATTCATCGCCGAACCTACCCGGTAGTAGAGGGTGTCGGGCGAGACGAAGCCGAAAAAAAGATCCTCGATATCCGCTGATTGTCCGTGAGACTGGCCATTGTGCAGGATCATGGCGTTGACGAGCGGCGATGCCGGACGGATCCAGCATTCGAATGTCGCCTCGTTGCTGGCTGTGGACGTCAGGTCAAAGGCGGTGCTGCGCTTGCCGAAATGCAATTCGTCGTCGATGCCGTCGAAATAGAGGGCATAGCCGGCCGGGAGTGGTGGGCCCGCACTGCCTTCGAGTCGCAGACGGAATCGCTCCCGTCCCGTATCGGGCTCCCGCAGCACCAGCGCAGCTTCCTTTCCCACCCCTTCCCGAAGCGGGGCATACATCAGTGTGATGCCGGCGTCATGGGTTTCGGGGATATCAAGAAGCTGCTCGCCGGAATTTATATACCATTCGGCGGAGTCGGGACCTTCGATACTCAGACGGAGCGAGATCGTTGAAGGCGTCATGTTCCAGATACGGAAACTGCGGGTGAAGCCGTCGCCCACTTCGATGTCTCCGAAACCCACGACGGCCGGAAACACCCGCCGCCCGTCGCGGAAACACCATTCCAGGGAATCCCGCGGATTGTAGACGATGGAACTCGGACCGACGGTGAGTCCGAGAGCCTGTTCGAGGTTCGGATAGCCGTATTGTGCCTGGTAGGCAAAGTATCCCCCGCCCCCGACGAGAAGGAGCACCAGCAGAAGGAGGAAAGAAATACCGTGCCGCGTGACAAATTCGCGGAGACGTACTGCAGTGGGCCGCTGTGTGACAAGGAATGCCGACTCGATGCCGATGATGTCCTGCACGCGGTTGATGCCAATCACTTCGAGCTGACGGTTTGGGTATTCCCTTTGCAGCAGTTGCAGTGTCAGCAGGGCGGTCTCCCGGTAAACGGCGGGAATGACGATTTTCTCCAGAGGGGAACAGAACGCGACGCGCAGTTTCTTTTCGATTGCATCCCAGCGTCCGGCCTCCAGCGCCCCGTCCGCCGCCAGACTGCCGATGCAGCCGACGGTGGTCGGCAGTTTCCACCGCTCCGAACGATTCAAACGCTGGGTCAGTCCAGCGGCGAGTCCGGCGGCGGCGGCACAGCCGAGGGAACCACCGACCAGCGCCGCACTCGTTTCATGCAGGGAGAAATGGTAACGGAGACGTGGCGCGTGTACCCTGAAATGTGCCTCGACCAGCGATTCGGCAACACTGCGGGCGCGGTCGAGCTGCTCGACGGTTTCGTATCCCTGGTCTCCGAGCAGGTTGTTGACGACACTTTCCCCCTTGACTCCCTCCTGCGGGAGTATGTCCATCAGCTGGACACGTCCGGCGGCGTGCCGGCCGTCCCCATCTGCCTCGAGCAGCACAACCGAGACCGCATTCCCGCGCTCCCGGAACTGTTGCCATTGCTTGAGAATGGCTCGAAAGAGCGGTACATGCTTTCCCCCATGTTCCTCGAGCACGGCGACGTAGGCCCGGAACAGGCCGAACGCGGAGGTGGAAGCGGCAAATACATTGGTCCAGTCCTGCAGGGAGAGCGGATGCGCGATCCACTCCAGTTCCAGAAGGAACTGATGCAGTTCCCGGAGCGCGGAGACATAGGCGTGGGAACGGATCGCATGCTCGATGGCGCGCTCGAACACCTGCTCGGTGAGCAATTCCCCGGACAGCCAATTCTGCTGGTGGATCTCCTGCAGAAAGGCGCAGGCGCTGCGCCATTCGCGAGGAGGAACATTACTGAGGGCGGGTACACGGAGGAGTTCGGTATAAAGAGGCGCCAGCGGAAGAAGATAACTCGATACCCAGGCCGGGGGGATGTTGCGCGTGTTCGCCCAGAACTCCGTGAGGAGCAGGAAGCGCTTCTGCGGCGACGGTGTCAACCCGAGCGCGCGATCGAGGATGCGCGCCGCCGCGTCGAGTTCGGCGGGCGTTCGGATATACCTCTCCGGCGCATGACCTTCTACAGGCATGCGTCCTCCCCGCTTTCGCGATTCCTGCATCGCCTGGTCTCGAGGGGCATCGTCCGGGTTCTCAGGAGACGAGGGTCACGTTCATCGGCTCGATATCGATGCTCGCGGCCCCGATGTCGAACACACCGTTCTGGTCAGGTTCGAATTCCGTTTTCAGGCCATCGAAACGTACCCGCAGGTTGCGCTCCGGATCAGGTTCGCTGATCAGGTAGCCGGTCAGGCGCTGCCGGACGGTATCCTCGATCACCCGCAGGATCACTGCGTTATTCTGCAGATACCAGGTCCTGCGCAGGCGGAAGAGCGGGGCTGCCAACTCGCCGGTTTGCGCGGCAAGCTGGTACGATGCGACACGCTGCCCGACTTCCTCGATCCCTGCACGATCATACGCTTCCTGTTCGCTCCCGTCGAGGACGTCCAGAAGTTCCAGCGCGTAGCCGTACTGTTCACGGCAGAATGCGCAGTAGTCCAGATGCGCCGAGGGTGCCCGCAGCCGCGCCATCGACATGAGCTCGGTAATGTCATGATGTTCCATCTTCCCAACTCCTTCGGTCGTGGATGCTCTATACTATACTATCTTGAGAATTCATGCAAATCGGCCAAAATTATTTTCAAAAAATGAAAAAAAAATGCGTCAGCCGGAGGGCTGGGGTGCAAAATCGTCGAAATCAGACCCGTTCGAGCTCCAGGAGGCGTTGGCTGACAGGCCCGGCCACGAGAGCGCGCAGAAGCGGGAGAAGTTCTTGATTCGATTTGCTGGACATCCTGTATCCCGGTTGGCACCGGTGAAATATAGTGATAACGTGGAGTAAAAAATACGCAGAAGACCGCGCCGGCATAACCGATCGCGGTCTTCTGTATTGGTCGAAGCGTTCGCATTTTTATGAGGTCTTTGGGCGCCGTCAGGAGCCGGTAATACCAGTCAGGAGCCGGCAAAACGCGTCAGGAGCTGGTAATGCCGATGCTTTCACGGGGAATCAACGATGGGCGCAGCGTCAATGCCGCGTGCTCGGGGGTTGCTGCCTCGGGATCGAGCAGATCCGCGAGCGTGGTTGTACCGAGCACGCTGTCGATCGCCGTCTGCACCCGTCGCCAGAGGGGACGGATGGAACAGGAAAACGTGTGCGTACAGGTTTCCTCCGTTCCTGAGAAATGGTCACAGAACCCGGGTTTGTAGAATCGTCCGCCCAGTGCCGCAAGCACATCGCTGAGAATGATCTCGCCGACGGGTCGCGCGAGTGTGTACCCGCCCTCCTGTCCGCGCGCGCTTTCGACCAAACCGCTGAGGCGGAGAATACGGAGCAGCTTGGCCACGTATGCCTGGGAGAGCCGTTCGGCCTCACTGATTTCCGCGATAGTCATCGAGGTCTCCGGTCCGCTCCTTGCCAGTTGGAGCAGACAGCGAAGTCCGTATTCTTCCTGTGAACTGAATTTCATCCGTCCAGGTCCATTGTTCAGTTGAGGCGGGGGATGTGGGAGCCGCAGACGCGGTCGTACTCGAGCTTCTCGTAATCCTCGGCGGGAATCGACGGCCCGGGACGATGGCAGAGGACGTCGAAATTGCTGCGCAGTTCCTCCGCGATTTCCTCGGCCGAGCGGCCCTCGATATCGTGCCGCTGCAGCATCAACTCGATTTTGCCGTCCTTGAGTAGTGCCATGCACGGCGACGAGGGGGTAAAGCCTGGAAAATGGCTTCGCATGCGGTCGACGGCGTCGCGCTCCATACCCGCGAACACGGTCACGAAGCGATCCGGGATGACGGAATGCTGCAGTGCCTTCGTTGCGGCCGGACGCGCGCTGCCCGCGGCGCATCCGCAGACGGAATTCAACACAACGAACAGCAGACCTTCGGTGTCGCGCACAGCGGCATCGACTTCGTCTGCCGTGCGCAGTTCCTCGAAACCGACCGCAACGAGTTCGTCGCGCATGGGCTGCACGGCGGCTGGATCATACATCGGACCGCGTGCGGTAGTGAATTTCTCGAACATGTATGTAAAGCTCCTTTCGAAACACAGGATGGGGATACGTGAAAATCAGAAGAACCCGAGTTCCAGCCGTGCGCCCTCCGACATCATCGCCGGCGTCCAGGGAGGATCCCAGACGATGTCGACGTCGACGCCGGTGACGCCGTTGATCTGCGAGACTTTCTCGCGCACTTCCGCCGGCAGGGACTGCGCGGCGGGACAGTTGGGCGAGGTCAGCGTCATGCGGATCGCGACGTGGCCGTCGGATTTCACCCGGATCTGGTAGATCAGACCGAGTTCGTAAATGTTGACCGGGATTTCCGGGTCGTAACATGACTTGATCGTGTGCACGACGTTGTCGTCGATTTCCTGAAGTTGTTCGTTGTTCAGCATAACACTATCTGAATATCCGTTGTGTGATGGTTGGGGGCCGCGTCGTTTACTCGGTGGACACGCGTGTCGCTCCGCCCTGCAGCGCCCCATGCAGGGTATGCCAGGGCAACGTGGCGCATTTGACGCGCACCGGGAATTCCGCCACGCCGGCGAAGGCGGCGAGCTTGCCGAGTTCCGCGACATGTTCGACCACGTCGATCTTGCCGGTGACGATGGAAGTGAACAGCTCGAAGAGACGTTCGGCCTCTGCGCGGGTCCGCCCCTTGAGCGCCGTGCTCATGATGGAGGCCGACGCCTTGGAGATGGCGCAGCCGCTTCCTTCGAAGCTCACGTCGGCGATGGTCTCGCCGTCGAACTTGACGTAGAAGGTGTAATGGTCTCCGCAGAGCGGATTGAATCCCTCGAGCGCCGAGTCGGCGTCATCCATCTTGTGAAAGTTGTGGGGATTCTTGTTGTGGTCGAGGATGACCTGCTGGTACAGATCGCGGATTTCGTCCATCAGGTAAAGACCTCCAGTACGCTATGTATGCCGTGCACCAGCGCGTCCACGTCTTCCATGGTATTGTACATGCCGAAGGAAGCACGGGCGGTGGCGGGAATTCCAAAATGTCGCATCACGGGCTGCGCGCAGTGATGGCCGGCGCGCACGGCGATGCCGTGCTGGTCGAGAATCGTTCCGATGTCATGCGGATGCACGGCGCAGAGCGTGAACGAGATCACGCTGGCCTTCTCTTTCGCGGTGCCGATAACGCGTAAGGCATCGATCTCCTGCAGACGCGCCGTTGCACTGCTCAAGAGCAGTTGTTCATGCGCCGCGATGGCCGCGATGTCGAAGGAACGGAAATACCGCAGAGCGGCGGCGAGCCCGATGACTCCGGCAATGTCGGGCGTTCCGGCCTCGAACTTGAAGGGCGTCTCGTTGTACACCGTGCGCTCGAACGACACAGAGAGGATCATGTCTCCGCCTCCCTGGTACGGCGGCATGGCGTCGAGCAGCGCCTTCTTGCCGTAGAGCACGCCGATACCGGTCGGACCGTAGATCTTGTGCCCACTGAAAGTGAAGAAATCGCAATCGAGGTCCCGCACGTCCACCGGAAGGTGCTGCACCGACTGTGCGCCGTCCACCAGCACGGGCACGCCGTGACGGTGCGCCGTGGCGATGATCTCGCGCACGGGATTGACGGTGCCGAGGGCGTTCGACACATGGACGACAGCCACGATCTTGGTGCGCTCGTTGAGCATGTCCTCGAAGGCGTCGAGCTGCAGTTCGCCGTGGTCGTTGATCGGGATGACACGCAGCGTCGCTCCCATCTCCTGACAGATCATCTGCCAGGGAACGATGTTGGCGTGATGCTCGATGGCGCTGATGATGACCTCGTCGCCTGCTCCGAGTTGCGATCTCCCGTAGGTTTGCGCCACGAGATTGATCGCCTCGGTCGCACCGCGGACAAAAACAATTTCCTCGTCCCGTTCGGCATTGAGAAAACGGCGCACTTCGCTCCGGGCGTCCTCGTACAGATCCGTCGCCCGCTGGCTGAGGAAATGCACACCTCGATGCACGTTGGAATAATCCTCGGCGTAGAAACGCGAGGTGGCGTCGATCATCGCCTGCGGTTTCTGCGTGGACGCCGCGCTGTCGAGATATACCAGCGGCTTGCCCCGCACGGTGCGCGAGAAGATGGGGAAATCAGCGCGGACGCGTTGCGCGTCGTAGACCGTACCCACCGTCGTATCAGGGGTGGAGGAGTCGTTCCACATATGATTCATCACTTGTTCCATGTAGCACCGAGCCGCCGGTGCAGTTCGACGTCGAGAACTTCCCGCACCGTGTCGATGGGGATGCGCGCAACGATGTCGGCGGCGAAGGCGTAGGTGAGAATGTTCTGTGCCGTCTGACGGTCGATGCCGCGGGACAGAAGATAAAAGAGCTGGTCTGCACTCATGCGTCCGACGGTGGCGCCGTGCGTGCAGCGCACGTCGTCGGCGTAAATCTCGAGCTGGGGACGTGTGTCGATCTGCGCCCGCTCGGAGAGCAGCATGTTGTTGTTTGCCTGCACCGCATCGGTTTTCTGGGCGTCCTGCCGGACGATGATTTTGCCGGTGAACACCCCGCGCGCCTCGTCGGCCAGCACACCCTTGTACAACTCATGACTGGTGCAATGCGGCACGGCGTGGTCGATGGTGGTGAAATGGTCCATGTGCTGTGTCCCGGACGGGAGGAACAGTCCGTTCATCGTGACATGTCCCCCTTCGCCGTCGAGCACGCCGTGGATGTTGCCGCGCTGCAGCGCCGAACCGAAACCGATGGCGTGGTTTTCGTATGTGCCCGCACGTCCTGCGGACGTGTACACCGATGCGACATGCACCGCCGAGCGGCTTTCATCCTGCAGCTTCACATGCCGCAGCACGGCACCGTCTTCGACGCGGATGTCGGTGAGGGTGTTGGTGAAATACGTCGCTCCATCGGCGCCTGCGTATTGCTCGACAATGTCGAGCTGCGCCTGCGACGCCATGCGCACGATCACGCGCGGATGCGTCATGAAAGGCTGCGGGGAGTCGGTGCAGAAGAACAGCAGATGCAGCGGCACAGTGGCGGTCACCCCGCGCGCAGTCTCGATCACCACGCCATGATGCATGAAGGCCGTGTTGAGCGCGGCAAAGGGATTGCGCGCCAGCACGTCGTCGGCCATCGCCGGATTCGCGGCACGGTCCGTCTCAGCGGCACGGTCCGTCTCCGCGGCGATAAACTCATGCAGGGGCGTCACGCGGATGCCGTCCGGAATTCGGTCGATATCGGATAGTTCGGGCAGATACACACCGTTCACGAAAAGCAGGGTGACGGCGCCGGCGATGTCGATAGACCCTGCCAGCGCGGCATCGCGCAGGGAGGGCTGCGCCCCGGGCGCTTCGGCGAGGGCAAAGGACTGCCGGATCAACGGGTTGAAGTTGGTATAACGCCAGTCCTCGCCGCGCATGGTTGGAAAGCCCGTGGAAGCGAAGCGGTCGATGGCCTCGCGGCGCAGTCGGTGTGTCTCGCCTGAGGCGCCACCGTTGAGCGTGTGCTCGAAGGTAGCGAAGAGGTCGCGATAGTTCTGGATGGCTGTTTCGTTGTTCATTGCGCGTCCGTCGCTCATATTGTTTCCGGTACCGGGGACTTGAGGTCCTTGGCCCAGTCGTACCCATGATCTTCGAGATGGTGGGCGAGGCTTTTGTCACCCGACTTGACGATGCGTCCGTCGACCAGCACATGCACGAAATCCGGTATGATATAGTCGAGCAGGCGCTGATAATGCGTGACCACGATGGCCGCGTTCTGCGGCGTGTGCAGCGTGTTGACGCCGTTGGCGACAATGCGCAGTGCGTCGATGTCCAGGCCGGAGTCCGTCTCGTCGAGAATGCTCAGCATCGGGTCGAGCACGGCCATCTGCAGGATTTCGTTGCGTTTCTTTTCGCCGCCGGAGAAGCCTTCGTTCACCGGACGACTGAGCAGCGAGGGATCCATCTCCACCAGCTTCATCTTCTCGCGCACCAGAGCGAGGAAATCGACGGCGTCGAGTTCCTCCTCGCCGCGGTACTTGCGCACCGCGTTGTATGCGGCCTTGAGGAAGTAGGTGTTGCTCACACCCGGGATCTCCACCGGGTACTGGAAGGCGAGGAACACGCCCTCGCAGGCGCGGACGGAGGGATCGAGATCGAGCAGGTTCTTTCCGTTGTAGATGACCTCGCCCTCGGTGACCTCGTAGATCTCCTTGCCGGCGAGTACACCGGCGAGCGTGCTCTTGCCCGAGCCGTTCGGACCCATCATCGCATGGATCTCGCCGGGTTTCACCGTGAGGTTGATGCCCTTGAGGATGTCATTCCCCTCGACGCGGGCATGCAGGTTGCGAATTTCAAGCATGAATTAATCTCCAGTTCTTATATGTATCCGTATTCAATTCCGTTCTTCCGCCTACCCGCCTACCCGCCTCTCCGCCTATCCGACACTCCCTTCGAGGCTGATGCCGAGCAGTTTCTGCGCTTCGACGGCGAACTCCATCGGCAGTTCGCGGAAGACTTCCTTGCAGAAGCCG
>JAGTUZ010000249.1 GCA_018224415.1 Bacteroidota bacterium
GCGTTCCTTCCGCTGCTCGGCACGCTGGGCTATGAATCCGCGCTGCTCTTCTCGCTGCTCGCGGCATGGGTGGGCGCGCTGCTGCCACTGCAGGCGCTGCGCCTCTTCCGGAGAATGGATGCGCGGCGGGGAGAAACGGCCGGGAGCGGCGCGCACCACCGCGCCATTGTGAACGGAAACGCGGAAGGACGGAGGTCGGTGTGGGTTCTCGCCGGGCGCTGGCTGCACCTGACGCTCGCAGGGTGGACGCTGCTCGTGCTGCCGATGGCTGTGCTCACGCTCAACGCGCTGCGCGTACCGAACTGCGCCCCGCTGGAAGGCGCGCTGTTCTGGCTGCTTCTTCCTTTTCCCACGGTGGCCTTCGCCGCCGCGGCACTGCTGTTTCTCGACGCGTTGCTGGGACGACGCGCCGGCGCCGCCTATGTTCTGCTGCTGCTCCTCCTTTTCCTCCAGCCCTTCGTGCAGATCTACACGCGTCCGCAGATCTTCGCCTACAATCACGTGTTCGGCATGTTCCTCGGTCTCTCTTGGGACCAGAGCCAGCCGCCGTTTCTCACACTCCTGCTGTACCGGCTTTCGACGCTCTCCTACGTCGCACTGCTGCTGACCGCCGCCACCACACTCCGCCTGCGTCGTCGCGGTGGCTTCGCCGCAGGGGCTGGTGCTGCAGGAGCTGGTGCTGCAGGAGCAGGGGCCGCAGAAGCAGGGGCCTCAGGGGCAGGGGCTGCAGGAGCTGGCGCCGCCATCATGGGCGGGCCGCGGACCGTGCTGCTCGTCGCGTTTCTGCTGCCACTCGCCGCGGTCCTGTTTTTCCACCTGCAGTCGGACCGTCTCGGCTTCACGAGCTCATACGCATTTGTGCGTAGTGAGCTGGGCGGGGAATTCCGACGCGAGAACCTGCGTATCGTGTACGATCCGGCGACGCTGGATTCCGCCGCGGTGCGCCGCGTGGCAGAGGAACACCTCTTCCAGCTCGGTCAGGTGTGTGCGGAACTGGGCGTGGAGTGGACGGACGAAATCACGTCGTATCTCTATTCCGACGCTGCGACCAAGCGCCGCCTGCTGGGAACCGAGAGCAGCGACCTGGCGCGGCCCTGGCGTGGGGAAGTGCACATGGCGCTTGACAGTTGGGCCGAAACCGTGCGGCACGAACTGACGCATGTGGTTGCGGGACTGTTCGGTCCCTACCCCAATCGGGCGCCGTTCGTGCGGGTGCTGGGACTGACCGAAGGACTCGCCATGGCGGTCGAATGGTCCTGGGGCAACCGCACGTTGCACGAATTCTCGGCGGGCATGCTCGCGCAGGGGCTGCTTCCGCATGCGCGCGATTGCATGGGCACGGCCGGTTTCGTCAGCGGCAATTCCTCCCGCGGCTATGTGGCAAGCGGTTCGCTCACCCGATGGCTGATGGACTCGCTCGGGATGGCTCCGATTCGGAATGCCTACGCCGCCGACGACCTCGAGGGCACGCTCGGCGTGTCGTATGACGAACTCGACCGCCGCTGGCGGCTCTTTCTTTCCGCTGTGCCCCGTCGCCTGCCCGACAGCCTCGCCATCGCCTACGCCTTCCGGCGTCCCTCACTGTTCAGCGCCGTCTGTCCCCGCGTTATCACCGAGCGCAACCGCGCCGCTGCCTCCGCAATGCGCGGGGGACGTCCTTCACGCGCGCTCTCGCTGTACCGCGAGGCCGAGGCACTCGCTCCCAATGCGCGATCGGCGTTTGGCATCGTCGGCGCGCTGCTCGAACAGCGGGAGTGGGATTCCGTCATCGCGGTGACCGGACGCTATCTCGCCGACAGCACGCGGGCGTTTTCCCTCTATCCCATGCAATTGTGGAAGGCCGCGGCCCTGCTGCGCCGGGACGGAAACGTGGAAGCGGACAGCGCCCGCGCCGACCACGCGCTCACGCGGCTGATCGAGGAGGATCTCCCGGGGTGGACCGTTCCCTTCGCCGTGCGCTTGCGCGACGGGCTGCGGGGCGGCTACCGGGCATCGTTGCTTCCAATGCTGACGGACCAACTTCGTCGTCCCGTCCCCGGCGACGATTCGCTGCGACTTGTGCGACTGCGCGCAATGCTCCTCGCATTTCCCGAAGATCACGTGATCGTCGGGGAATACATGCGTGCCGAAATGGCGATGGCGGCTGTGGTGGATACGGGAGTGGGAAGAAACGGGGAAGGGAGCGTGGACGGAAAACGGTCATTATCCGACAACGAAAGCCATCGGACCGAGGCGCGGCGACGTGCGCTGGCGGCTTTCGAGCACATCGAGGATCTGCCGCTGCCGTATGCCCTGCGCATGTTCGCGGTGCGGCTGTATGCGTTGGAGCGTGCATGGGACGCCGCCCTTCGCCTGCTGCGGCATCAGCTCAACGAGCAGCTGACGCCAGCGCAACGTTTCGAGGTCACGCAGTGGATGGCGCGATGCGCGTGGGGTGATCAGCGATAGAGCAGCACGTGCAGTGAATCCATGTACGGATCGACGCGTGTGACCATGGCCACGCCGTTGGCGGCGGGGGAGAAGCGGGGCATGAGATTCTGCGGCGCCATGCGCTGCAGCGGAACTCCGTCGGAAGTCGAAAGCCAGATATCTCCGGTGCGGGTTTCGTAGACCATCGACATCCGCTGGTCGGACATATCGAAATCCATAATCGTCCCCTTCACAAGGTTGTCGGCGGCTCCGGTGCTGAGGTCCAGACGCATCATGCCGTTGCCGTCGACGGCGTAGAGATAGCGGGCGCCGAGCGCGCTGTAATAGACCAGGCGTTCGTGCCAGGGATTGTCCCTGGTCAGTGTGCCGATGTTGAAGCTGTTGAGTTCCGTTCCGTTGAAGTCGACCTCGCGCACGAGTCCGGAGGACAGCCGCAGGGCGTAGGAACGCTGCGAAGTGAGCGCGAGCGACAGCACGGCCTCGGCGCTCTGCACGGTCTCGAGCGTGGTTGTTTCGAGTGCGGCCCATGTGGCAGCATCGTAGGTGTTCAGGTTGACCGTGTAGCCGTCGGCAGTCACTCCGACCCAGACAAAGGAGTTGCCCGTGTTCTGGAAGGCGAGCAGACGCGGCACGCCTCCCACCGTCGGCTGGAAGGAGAGCAGTTGGCGTCCCTGCAGATCGTGGAAAAGAATCCTGCCGTTTTCAACGAAGGCAAGCGCTGTGCCGGAGGGATCGAAGGCATAGAGCGTGTGCCAGGTCGACACGACGCCGAGATCCACGATCCGGGTGACACGCGAGGCGATGTCCTTCACCGCAAGACGCGTCACCGTGCGGCCGGCCGACGGTGCGATCTCGGTCGACAAGGCTTCGTCGTATCCTGCGACCAGCGTCTTGCCGTCGGGGGTCCACACCGGATTGACATAATGCGTCTGCAGCACAGGATCGTCGTCGGAGCAGGCCGCGAGCAGGAAGCACGCAAGCAGGAGCAGTGGCAGAACGCGGAAAGCGGATATGCTGCGGAAAGCGGATATGCTGCGGAAAGCGGATATGCTGCGGAAAGCGGATATGCTGCGGAA
>JAGTUZ010000250.1 GCA_018224415.1 Bacteroidota bacterium
ACACGGACAGGAACACGGACACGGACAGGAACACGGCCACGGCGGAGGACACGGCCATGCGGGCATCGTCGCTCTCCTTCGGGACTGTGACCTCGTTGTGGGAGGAGGAATGGGCCGGCGCATCCGCGACGATCTCGCGGCGGCGGGAATCCGGACCGTGATCACCGACATCCCCGGTGTCGACGACGTGATCGAGGCCGCGCGGCAGGACAGGCTGGTCAACGTGTCCGACGGCTGCGCCCCGCACTGAGCCTGGCCGACATCGGCGCGGCATTCCATTAGCGGAGTGTTTTATCCGTTATCTAGCGTGGCGCGGAGGGCGATCAGCGACTGGTCATACACCTGTCGCAGCGAGGGCAGCAGTTCCTTGACGCGATCGAGCGCCTCTTCCTCTGCCGCCTGCTCGATGTGCTGGCAAACTTCGGCCATGCGGCGCGCGCCGAGATTCAGCGCGGATCCCTTCAGCGTGTGTGCGTTGCGGCGGACCACCACGACGTCGTTTGCATGCAACGCCTCGGTCAGCCCGGTGATAAGCGCGGGGGATTGCTGTTCGAGTATTCCGAGAAGTTCGGCGAATATTCCCTCGTCATCCTCCCCTCCGAGCGAACGCAGCATCCCGATGGTTTCGCCGTCGAGAAGAGTCTCGAATTCTTCGCGCGACACTGCCTGCCATGCCGGCGCATGGCGCGCCTGCTCGCCCCATCGCAGGATTGCCTCCTGCACCGCGTCGAAGCGGATGGGCTTGGCGAGATAGTCGTGCATGCCCGCGTCGATGCAGCGCTGCCGGTCGCCCTCCATCGCATTGGCGGTGACGGCGATGATCACCGGTTGTTCGTCCGGAGGCCACTCCGACTGGATGCGCCCCGTCGCTTCCAGCCCGTCCATTTCCGGCATCTGGATGTCCATGAAAACCAGATCGTAGCGCTGCCGACGCATGGCGTCGAGCACCTCGAGTCCGTTCGCCGCCACGTCTGCCCGGTATCCCAGTTGTTGCAGCAAGCGCAGCACGAGCTTCTGGTTCACAGGACTGTCTTCTGCGATCAGAATATGCAGTGGCAGTTTCTCCGCGAGCTGTCGGTCGAGCATGGGGCGCTCGCTCGTCACCGAGACATCGGGTCGCTGGTTGCGCGTGATCGCGGCGACAAGCACATCAAACAGCTGTGACTGCTTCACCGGCTTGGTGAGCACGGAGTGAAACAGGTCGTCTGAAGGAATGCGGCTGTCATGCCGGCTGAGCGAGGTGAGCAGGATCATCGGCATGGCGGGAGCGGGGAACTGCTTGCGCAGCTCGCGGGCGAAAAAGACACCGTCCATTTCCGGCATGAGCATATCCACCAGCGCCACGTCGAAGGTCGCATCGCCGGCAAGCAGGCGCAACGCATCGGCGCCGGAAGGCACGACCAGGCATTCCATTCCCCAGTTGCCGCATTGCAGGCTGAGGATGCGTCGGTTGGTTTCGTTGTCATCGACGACGAGCACGCGTCTTCCGCGTATTTCCTCCGCCCGTTCGCGACGCTCTCTGTCCCTGGCGGCGGAATGCGCGCCGACCTCGATCGTGAAGCCGAAGGTCGAGCCCTTGCCGACGCGGCTTTCCACATCGATGCGTCCACCCATCATTTCCACGAGCCGCGCGCTGATGGCCAGACCGAGTCCCGTGCCGCCATATTTGCGTGTCGTGGACGAGTCGAGCTGGGTGAAGGAGCGGAACAGCAGTTCCATTTTGTCCGCCGCGATGCCGATGCCGGTATCGCGCACGTCGAAGCGCAGCGTCACACGCTGCTTCGTGCGCCGTGTGACGGAGACGGAGACAAAGACCTCTCCCTGTTCGGTGAACTTGATGCCGTTGCCAACCAGGTTGATGAGAATCTGACGCAGGCGTGTGACGTCACCGACCATCTCCGCCGGCACGTCCGGCTCGATCAGGTACAGCAGTTCAATCTGCTTTTCTCCGAGATTCGGTGTGAGCAGATCGAACACCTCTTCGATGCACGGCCGAAGGACGAAGGGATGGCGTTCGAGTTCCATGCGGCCCGATTCGATCTTGGAGAAATCGAGGATGTCGTTGATGATGGTCAGCAATCCGTCGCCGCTCTGTCGGATGGTGTCCACATACTCGCGCTGATCCGGCCGCAACGGCGTTTCGAGAAGGAGTCCGGTCATGCCGATGACCCCGTTCATCGGCGTACGGATCTCATGGCTCATCGACGCGAGGAAATCGCTTTTGGCGCGGTCGGCTTTCTCGGCCCGTTCCTTCGCCTTCAGCAGTTCGGATTCGTAACGGCGCCCTTCGTCGGCCAGCATCTGCTCGTCGAGGTAATGGCCAATGCTTCGCGCCAACAGCTCGATGATCTCGCTGTCGCTTTCTCGGAAGGGACGCGGGAAGGGTTTCCGCGACGAGAAGTTAAGCGTGCCGAAGACCTGTCCACGGACGAAAATGGGCGTGCCGATATAGGACTCGATCTTCCACTCCCTGTACACGGGATGTTCCTGGAAATCGGGATCCGTTGCGGCATGGCGGATCGTGCGCGTGGCCTGCCTCCGTATCACCGTGTCACAGTAGGTGTCCTTGACGGGAACACGCTTCCCCTGCACAAGCGCCTCCATGGGGGATTGCACATGGAACACCTCGTACTCCGTCTCCTCGAGCCGGCCGATCACGCCGGTTTCCATGCCGAAAATGTCCATCCCCGTGCGCAGGAAATCCTCGAACAGATCGTCATAACTTTCGTAGGACTGCGTGCCGAGGCGGTGAATCTGCTTGAGCTGTTCGCTGAAGGCGAGCAGCCGTTGTTCGGCGGTCTTCCGGGAGGTGATGTCATGCGAAATTGAGATCATGCCGTTCGGCTCGCCGTCCTGCATCAGCAGTGCCGTCGTCAGATAGACCCAGAATTCCTCACCTCCCCGCGTAATGTTGATCACATCGCCCTGCCAGCCGCCGGCCAGCGTCTGCCGCCGCAGCTCCTTCGCGAGGTTTGTCGGGTTGGCGGGGGAAAGGAAGATCGTCGACGGTTTTCCGAGGATTTCGTTTTCCGTATATCCGAACCGATCGAGCACCGGCCTGTTCACGTACTGCACCGCTCCCGCGTGATCGGTGATGACGATGAAGTCGCGCACGGATTCCACCACGCGTCCCAGACGCTCGACCTGCGCGCCGAAGCGCCTCCGTTCGCCGATGTCGCGCGAGGTCACAACAATGCCGCGGATGGACGGCACGTGGAGATAGTTCTTGGCGATGCCCTCGAGTTCGATCCAGCGGCCATTGACATGACGGTGGCGGAATTCGAACTTCTCATCGTATTCCGGATGCGACAACACCCTTGTGGAAACAGCGACCACCCGTTCGATGTCGTCAGGGTGGATGAAGGCAAATATATTTTTTCCTACCCGTTCGCGCAGACTGTAGCCGCTCATGCGCTCCGTCGCGATCGTTTCGTAAAGGATTTCGCCGCGCACGCTGAGGACGGTAATCGCGTCCCTCACGTTCTGCACAAGAGCGCGGATGCGCAACTCGTTTTCCTCAAGCCACCCTCGATAATCCTCCTCGATCAACGCGAGAAGATGCCGCCATTCGGGGATGTCCGGAACGGAGGCACCAAACACCTCGTGCAGGTGGCGCGACAAAAGCTCATGCCGGTCTTGCATGTCTGCTTTCCTCCAACCGGACATTCTGGTCCGGTAATCTGGACTGGTTTGTGCCGTGTGTCATGGGAATCAGGCGACGCTGCCCGACGATCGGGCATCGACGTCGCAATATACGAATCATGGTGGCCCTGCGCATCCGCGTTTTTCCCCGAAGTCTGCCGTTCTCCCCGAAAGGCCGTTCGCCCCGGCGTATGGTCCATCACCGGGTCGATGGAATCATCCGGGCCCGTCTTGCGTTGTTCTTGAATACCCCCCAAGCATTTGTCCCATCAGTTTAATGGAATCACATGAATCAAGGACCAGAGGGACGGTCATTCGCTTTCAAGGACTGCGCACTGGCAGCCATCGCCACGGGCCTTCGCGCACAGAATCTCCGCGAACTGCGTGACCGCCTGCTGCAGGTGGATTCCAGCAGCATCTACCACCATTTCTGGGGCGGGCTGCTCCGCCCACAGTTCGACGAACCCGAGTACAACAACGACTTCGCCGCATGGGCGCACCGCGCCTTGCGCGACCATATCGCCGCCGAGCGCCTTAGTGTCATCGATCCCACGACCTTTCCCTCGCTCGAGGAGCTTCGCGACGAGGTGGTCGACGTCATCGAACAGCGGCTGGCCGAACACGAAACGCTTGCATGGTCGAAACCGGATGAGCAATTCTCTTTCATTCGATCGCAGATCGTGGTATTCGACACACATCGCAGCATCGAGGATCCCGCAGCGCTCGCGCAAGGCATCCCCGAGTCCTCGACCAGCAGCGTGTTCTACCACTTCATCGACGCCCGCCGGCGCACGCCCAAGGGCAGGGACGACTATACGACCTGGCTGTGCGGCTTCGACGGACAATACGACGGGCTCGTGGCGCGGCTGGCCGACATCGACCCGTATTTCGTTTCCCTGCGCGAACTGCGCGAACAGCTGAGCGCGGCCGTCGGCGGGTATTTCCAGGAACAGGCGAAGGAGAACGTGTGATGCAAGGAATCCAGGACTATGCCGGCATCGCCGGAACGGACGTCATTGACCAGCTTCGCCAACTCGCCGAGCCGTTGCGCGGCATGAAGGTCGTGCATGTGAACTCCACCCGCGTCGGCGGCGGCGTGGCGGAAATTCTCGCCAAGCTCGTCCCGCTGATGAACGATCTCGGCATCGAAACACACTGGGAGGTGATCACGGGCAACGCCGATTTCTACCAGTGCACCAAACACTTCCATAACGCCCTGCAGGGCGACTCCGTGGAAATACCGGCATCCCTGCTCCGGAATTTCGAGGAAATCAACCGGCAGAACGCCGAGCAGCTGCGTCCGGCACTCGAAGACGCCGACATCGTTTTCATCCACGATCCGCAGCCGGCACCACTGCTCTCGATGATGCCAGAGCGGAAAGGCCGATGGATCTGGCGCTGCCATATCGACGTCAGTCGTCCGCATCGTCCGGTGTGGAAATACCTGCGTCCCTTCCTCACCGGCTACGACGCCAGCATCTGGTCCCTGCCCGATTTCGCGCAGTCCCTGCCGCACCCTCAGTACATCATTCCGCCCAGCATCGACCCGCTCAGCGACAAAAACGTCGAGCTGCCCGCATCGGAGGTGGAGGAAGTCTATTCTCGCTTCGATATAGATCCGCAGCGGCCCCTGCTCACGCAGGTCTCGCGCTATGACCGATTCAAGGATCCTGTTGGTGTCATCCGCGCCTATCGTCTGTCGAAGGATTTCGCACCGGGGCTGCAGCTTGTCCTTGCCGGTGGCAGCGCCACCGATGATCCGGAGGGCGAGGCCGTGCTCGACGAGGTGCACGCCGCGGCGAACGGCGATCCGGACGTCAAGATCCTCCTTCTCCCTTCCGACGCGCACCGCACCATCAACGCATTGCAGCGGGCCAGCGACATCGTCATGCAGAAATCCACCAAGGAAGGATTCGGCCTGACCGTCACCGAGGCGCTGTGGAAGGGCAAGCCCGTCATTGGCGGCAATACTGGCGGCATCCGCCTGCAGGTGATCAACCACCATACAGGCTTTCTCGTCAGCACTCCCGAAGGCGCGGCCCTGCGTACACGCTATCTGCTCAACCACCGCGAAGTGCTTGAGTCCATGGGACAGAAAGCCCGCACGTTTGTGCGCGACAACTTCCTGCTGACGCGCCACCTGCGGGAATATCTGACGCTGATGGTTATTCTCCGCAATGACCATGCCGACCGCGTCGAGCTGTCCTGACCCATGTCGAATACAACAGACTTCCCGGACCTTGATCACTTTTTCGAGCAGTTGCGCGGCGCCTCGCGCCGCCTGCTCATGCTTGACTACGACGGCACGCTGGCGCCGTTCACACCCGAGCGCGACCGTGCGCTGCCCTACCCGTCTATTGTCCAGGCGCTGCACGACTTGTTCGCACATCCGCAGTGCCGCACGGTGCTTGTCAGCGGACGCAGCGTCGCCGACCTGCTCCGTCTGCTGCCCGTGGATACGCCACCAGAAATCTGGGGCTCGCACGGCTGGGAACGGCGACGCACAGATGGGAGCATGACACCGCCGCCATTGGATGACGAAACCGCCGACGTCCTCGAGCGGGAATGGCAGTGGCTGGAATCGATGTTCCCGACTTCGCAGATCGAACGCAAACCGGCCTCGGTGGCTCTGCACTGGCGGGGCTACGAACCCGAGGTGCAGGCCACACTGCGCTCCCTGGCCAGCAAGCGCTGGCGTCAGTTTCCCGACGAGGCGGCCGTCGAACGCCATCCCTTCAGCGGCGGACTCGAACTGCGCGCGGCGGGAAAAACGAAAGCCGACGCCGTCCGAGCTCTGCTCGCGGAGTATGAAGAAACACCGGTCGCTGCCTATCTTGGTGACGACCGTACGGACGAGGACGCCTTCGCCGCACTCGAGGGACGCGGTCTGCGCGTGCTCGTGCGTCCTGAACCCCGGGAGACCCTCGCGGATGTCCACCTGCGTCCTCCCGACCAGCTCCTTCAGTTTCTTGAACAATGGCTGCTTCATCTCTCATGACCATTTTCGAACAACAGATCGCGGGCAACGCCCTGTACGACTGGCTCATCGCCCTGGGAATCGCCATAGGGCTTTCTGCCATCCTCCTCCTTACAAAACGCATTCTCGCCACACGACTGGCGCGCCTGGCACAACGCACGACCACAGGGGTCGACGACATGTTCGTGGCGTCGATCGATCGCATCAATCCTCTGTTCCTTCTCGTGCTTGGACTGTATTCCGGCAGCTGGTGGCTGTCCTTCTCAAGCGACACGCGTGGGATCATCGATCATGTCTTCTTCATTGCGATCCTCATTCAGGCCGGAATCTGGGCCGGCAAGGTGCTCAACTATCTGATCACGAAAGGCACCCGACTGCGCGAATACGAGGATCCCGCCGCGCAGACATCACTCAACGTGCTCGGCTTCATGAGCGGGCTGCTCCTGTGGTCGATCATTTTCCTTATCATCCTCGACAATCTCGGCGTCAACATCACCACACTCATCGCCAGCCTCGGCATCGGCGGTATCGCTGTGGCGCTGGCGGCGCAGGGTATCCTCGCCGAGCTATTCGCCTCGCTGTCCATCGCCATGGACAAACCCTTTGTCATCGGCGATTTCATCGTCATCGACGGCTTCATGGGCAGTGTCGAGAAAATCGGCATGCGCACCACGCAGATCCGCAGCCTCGGAGGCGAGATGATCATTTTCTCAAACACCGATCTGCTCAAGAGCCGCATCCGCAACTACAAACGCATGGAAGAACGGCGCATCCTCTTCACACTGGACGTGGTGTACGGCACTCCTGCAGCGAAGGTGGAATCGATACCCTCCATGGTAAAAGAGATAATCGAATCTGATTCCATGGCACGTTTCGACCGGGCACATTTCAAGGGGTATGGTTCGTCATCCCTGGTGTATGAATTCGTGTATTACGTGCTTTCCCGCGAATACAATGATTACATGGACGTACAGCAGCGCATCAATTTCGGCATCTATCAGCGCTTCGAATCCGAAGGCATCGGGTTCGCCTTCCCGACACAGACATTGCATATCGACAGCATGCCCCGCTTCACTGATCCCGGGCAAGAGGAATCTCCCGATTCCTCGTCGCATTCATCCACGGAACAGGAGAACGCAGCATGAACAACGAAGCATCAACCACACGCGGCAGGCTGGTCATCGTCTCGAACCGCCTGCCTGTGGTATTCGAACGCGGGGAAGAGGGCCTGCGGACCCGTCCGGGATCAGGCGGACTGGTCACCGCGCTCGCGCCTGTGCTGCGCGATCGTGGAGGAATCTGGATCGGGTGGTCGGGTCTACCGGCTGACGAGCAGGAAGAGGTCGAGCATCTGCTCGACGGCAGCTCCGCGTCCGCAGGCTACGCCCTGCGATCGGTACCGCTCACCGCCGAGGAACTGGAGCTGTATTATTACGGCTTCGCCAACGAAATTCTCTGGCCGCTGTTCCATGACCTTCAGTCGCACTGCAATTTCGATCCGGCCTACTGGGCGTCCTATCGCGAGGTCAACCGGAAATTTGCCCAGCACATCGCCGAGGCCGTGGCAGAAGAGGACTTTATATGGGTCCATGACTATCACCTCATGCTCACCGGTGCCGAACTGCGTGAACGTGGACTCGGAAACCCCCTCGGCTTTTTCCTGCACATTCCCTTTCCACCTCCCGACATCTTCATCAAGTTGCCCTGGCGCTTCAATGTCCTGAACGCCCTGCTCGATTTCGATCTGCTCGGCTTCCAGACCATGCGTGACAAACGAAACTTCGTCCAATGCGTGCGCATGCTTCTGCCTGAAATTCCCGTACGCGCCGAAGGTGGGTTCCATGTCATGCAGCATCACGGACGCGAACTGCGGGCGGGCGTCTTTCCGATCAGCATCGACGTGCGGGAGTTCCGCCGCCTCGCCGCCAGCGACGAAGTATCCGAATCCGCCTGGTACATCCATGAGGCGCTGCCCGACAGGCAGATCGTCCTCGGCGTCGACCGCCTGGACTACACCAAAGGCATTCCCTACCGGCTCGAGGCCTTCCGCATGCTGCTGCGACGGCATCCCGACATGCGCGGGCGCATAACCCTCGTGCAGGTTGTGGTGCCGAGCCGTACAGATATTCCGGAGTATTTTGACCTGAAAACCAAAATCGAACGCCTGGTCGGGGAGATCAACGGCGAGTTCACCACTTCCGGTTGGGTACCGATCCACTACCTGTTCCGCCACCTGACACGCGGTGAACTGCTCGGCTACTATCGCACGGCGGAGATTGCGCTGGTGACTCCGATCAAGGACGGCATGAATCTCGTGGCGAAGGAGTACATCACCTGCAATCTCGAAGGCAACGGCGTGCTCATCCTCAGTGAATTCGCCGGCGCGGCGGCACAACTGCATCGCGACGCCCTGCTGGTCAATCCCTACGATATCGAAGGCACGGCCGAGGCCCTGCATGTCGCCTTCATGATGGACCATGACGAGCGCCGCCGTCGCATGCGACGCATGCGCGCTAACGTGCGCCGTTACGACATCTATCGCTGGGTCGAGTCCTTCCTCGACGCCGCCGCCTCGCGCCACCTGCACGATTTCCCCATGGTCAGCGAATATATCCCGCCGTACGACACCACCGAACTCGGCGTGTCGATCTGATAACCCGGCGTGTCTTACTGCGTCGATGCAGGTGGGGGCAATGATGGTATCCGTTGTTGAAATCGCGTACATTTCGTAATCATGCAGCTGATCCCATTCACCAAAGCACACGGGGCGAAAAACGATTTCGTCATCGTCGACGACCGCAACGGGAAATTTGACGCGGATTCGCGGCGGCGCTTTGCACGGGACAGCGCGCATCGCCGCACCGGCATTGGTTCCGACGGCACGATCTTTATCGACGCCTCGGAGCATCACGATTTTCGCATGGCCTTCTACAATCCCGATGGCTCCGAGGGCTCGATGTGCGGCAACGGCGGAAGATGCGCCGCGCTGTACGCGTTCACCCACGGCATCGCACGGGCCGACATGCATTTCGAGGTGCTTGGTCGCAGTTATGCGGCTGAGGTTTCGGCGAGAGAGGAACACATTTCGGCGACGGGGGAACACATTTCGGCGACGGGTGAACACAAAGGAGTGGCGACGCAGGTGCGCCTCGCATTTCCACCCCCACTGCATATTGAATTTGGTCTGCAGCTCGAAACGGCATACGGCATGATCCCCGCCGACTATGTCGACAACGGTGCGCCGCATCTACTTGTGTTTGCGCAGGACCTGCCCGGGACGCTGCGTGATTCCTTCGATGCCCTGGATATGGAACGCATCGGTCCGCCGCTGCGGCAGCATCCGCGTTTCTCTCCCCGTGGCTGCAATGTGAATGTGCTGGAGAAAAATACCGACGGCACGGTGCGTCTGCGCACGTTCGAGAAAGGCGTGGAGGCGGAAACCTGGGCCTGTGGCACCGGCACCCTCGCGGCGGGAATGGTCGCCCATCACCGCTTGGACCTGCCTTCCCCCATCCATCTGCGCACACACGGCAACGACCTGCTCACCGTGCGCTTCACTCCCGACCTGAATTCCACCCCCGACACTCCGACGTATTTCGCGCAGGACCTCGCTCTCGAAGGTCCGGCCGTGCTTGTGTATGACGGCACATTCCCGCTGTAGAGCGGACTAGCGCAGGATCACATATCCCCATGGCGGCAGGGTGACGCGCAGGGCGCGCTTCTCCCGATAGACGCTGCCCGTGGTGAGCAGCATCTCGCCCTCGAGATCGTCGGGCACGGGACAGGTAAAGGACGCCGTACGACGGGACAGATTCACGGCGGTAAACACCGGGTCGGCTTCGTCAATACTGCGGATGAATGCGAAGACGCGGTCACTTCCACGGACGGCAACAGGGTGGAAGTCACCACGGCGCACGGGTGGCTGTGCGGCGCGGATGGCATTAAGCGAAGTGTACAGGGCGCGGAAGCCGAGCGAGTCGCCGCTCCAGTTGATTTCCTCTTTTTCGAACAGGCTCAGGGATGCGCCCGAGCCCACTTCCTGTCCGTTGTAAATCAGTGGCACGCCAGGCAGCATGTGCATCAGCACTGCGGCCGCACGCGCGGCTTCAGGGCCCAGCCATGCGACTGGGGGAGCATCGTATTTGTTCTTGTCGTGATTCGTTGTGAAACGCAGACGAAGCGCGCCACGCGGATAGGAATAGCGCTCACGCTGCAGCGTCACGGCAATTTCTTCCACTCTTTGTTCGCCACGGACGAGAGGCCGCAGGATGTCATACGTATTCCAGGCGTAGGTGAGGTCGAAGGCATCGATGTGCAGCTGCGGCTCGGACCCTTCCGCCAGCATCAGCACGGGCTTGACATCGCGCAGTTCGGCGATCGCATCGACCCAGAAATCTTGCGGTACCATTTCGGCCACGTCGCAGCGGTAGCCATCGATGCCGATGTCGCGCACCCAGTACAGCATCATTTCCTTCATGTACGCCCGCAGTTCCGGATTGTCGTAGTCAAGGTCGGCAACGTCATGCCAATCGGTGTTGGGCGAAACGATCATCCCCTGTCCGTCCTGCGTGTACCAGTCCGGATGCTCGGTGAGCAGCGGATTGTCCCAGGCCGTGTGATTGAT
>JAGTUZ010000251.1 GCA_018224415.1 Bacteroidota bacterium
CTCCCTTATCCTCATGGATTTGTCGCTGCGTGACGGGGACGACGGCCTGAAAATCACGCGCAACATCCGGGAGAACGGCGCGCGTCCCGACATTCCCATCATCGCACTCACCGCGCATGCCTTTCCCGAAGACCGCAAGCGCAGCCTCGAGGCAGGCTGCAACGACTACGTGTCGAAGCCCTTCCAGTGGGTTCATCTGAAAAGCATCATCGATAAGTATGTCTGAGCGGGCGCAATGCGATTCCGGCTCCCCGCGTTCCATCGATTTTTGTTTCCCGCCATTCTCTTTTCCGCCCTGGTGTTCCCTGCGGCCGGTGTGACGGCGGCGGATTCCACGCTGCTTGCCGTCGAACCCGTGTTCATCCGGTTTTTCTCCCATGGTGGAGAGGCGAAGCTGCTGCTGCGCTCATGCGCGATGAAGGAACTGTCGTTCGGGCTGCACATCGAGGCCCCGGCCGCCGACGCTTCCGGTGGTGCGCGATCGCTGGCACCCATGCTGACGCTCAGCGTCTCGTCTGTGACGCTGTCGCCGGGCGATTCCTGCACGGTTGTTGTCAGCGCCACGCTGCCGCCCGGGACGCCAGACGGCGAATATGTCGCGCGCATCGTGATCGTTGACAACTCCGGCACCCGGGGTGATGAAACACTGCCCGAACGCCGTGTGCCCGTGAGGCTTCGCAAGGGCAACGTGATGGCCGACATCAAACTCGGTGGTTTCGGTGCCGTGCGCGACGGAGACGAAGTGCGTTTTTCCATCGATCTCCAACCCCTGGGGAATGCCGTGTATCACGGCAATCTCCACGTGGAAATCACCGGCACCGCGGGCAAGGTCAGCCGCAAGCTGCATCGCCTCCTCGACGTCTACGAGCCGCAGCGTCTCGTCATTCCCATGAAGGGCGGCGACATCCCGCCCGGCCGCTACAAGGTGTTTCTGAACTTCGTCAGCGACCGGCTGGACCTCGGCGACGAGGCCATCCCCGTGCTGCCGAAAAAATACACCGTCGAAATCAATATGCCCTGACAACTCCCAGCAACGGACACACGTCGCATGAACGCACAGAAACTGCCTAATACAATCGTCGTGATCGAAGACATCGGCTCGATCACCAAATTGCTGTCAATCATCCTGCGCAAGGCGGGGTATGAGGTGGAGACCTTCGATACCGGCGAGGGCGCGTGCGAGTGGATGCGAACGCACGAACCGGCGCTGGTGCTCTGCGATATCATGCTTCCGGGCATGCATGGGGAGGAAGTGCTGTCGTTCATCCGCGCGCTCCCGCATGGCGGGGAAATGCGGATTCTCGCGGTGACCGCGCTCGCCAACCCCGGCGACCGCGAACGCCTGCTCAAGCACGGCTTTACCGAACACATCGCCAAACCCATCAATCCCGGCACCTTCATCTCCCAGATCCAGGAACACCTCCGCTCCTGACGCTCCTCCGCTTCTGATTTGCTCTCCACCTCTTTTCTCCCGCCCGGCTGGATCAGAACAGTTGCGACCAGATCCTCGTGTTTGCGGGGTATTCCGGCGTCGCGATGACCGTACTGATGCAGAAGCGACGCAGGGCTTCCTCGATGGAGACCGTGCCCAGCGCCGAGTCACGCTTTCCGGTGAAGGGGAAATGGTCCGGCCCCCGCTGGCATTTGCCGTTGATATTCACGCGTCCCACGCAGCGCGCAGCCGCCGTCACCACGCGAGTCAGCTGTTCCGGAGAGGATCCGAACACGCTGCACTGCTGGCCATAGCGCGCGTGCTTGATGTATTCGAGTGCTTCCTGTTCCTCGCGGAAGGTCATGATGGGGAGGATGGGACCGAACTGTTCCTCGTCGTGCACGCGCATTGCCTCGGTGACGCCGGAGAGCAGGGCCGGGCGCATGAGCGTGAGCAGGCGCTCGCCGCCGCCATCGTTCTCGATCACGGCACCGTGGCGCAGCGCATCGGCCAGCAGCTCCTCGAGCCATTCCGCGTGTTCGGGACTGCTGAGCGGCGTGCAGCGCACGTCCTCCCAGGGCATGCCGGGTTCCGCCGAGCAGAATTCCTCGCGAAGCCGCGCGACAAATTCGCGTGCGATGTCTTCATGCAGCAGCAGCATCTTGATCGCGGCACAGCGCTGTCCGTTGAACGCCAGCGCGCCTTTCACGCATTCCTCGACGGTGATGTCCATTGGCGCGTCGGGCAGCACGATTGCGGCATTCTTGGCCTCGAGTCCCAGCACCTTGTGCAGGCGGTGCGGGGCCGGATGCACGGCGATGAGCGCGTCGGCGGTGTCGCTGCCGCCGATGAAGGCAAAGACGTCCACCGCGCCCGATGCCATCAGCGGTGGAAGCAGGCGCTTGCCGTCACCGAAAAGCAGGTTGACCGCTCCGGTGGGAAAAAACGTCTCCAGCAGCGGGAGCAGATGCGTGTACAGGAGTCCGCCATGCGGCGGGGCTTTCACGATAACGCTGTTGCCCATGAGCAGGGCGGGAATGGCGTTGGTCAGTGTTTCGTAGAACGGGTAGTTGTAGGGACCGACGCAGAGCACAACGCCGATGGGAAGCAGATCCACGCGTCCCACGACCTGCTGCAGCGAGGTGTCCCGGCGCTCGCGCTTGTCCAGCGCAAGCGCGGCGTCGATGGTTTCGAGCGCGTATTCCAGCGTGCGGTCGAACTCGTTGCAGGCCTCGGCATGCACCTTGCCGACTTCCCACATGATATGCGATGCGATGCGATCGCGCAGGGGGCGCAGCGCATCGATGAATGCGCGCACCGTATCCGCGCGCTGCTCGAGCGAGCGCGACGGCCATACGCCATCGCCGCGGTCGAAGGCCCCGAGCGCCGCCGCCAGGGCCTCTTCCGCCTGCTGTTCGTCGAGATCGGGAAGTGCGCCCAGGCACGGGTACTCCGGCAACTCTCCCGCGCGCAACGGCACGGGCGAGAATATCGGACGCAGGGGTCCGTTCCACTGACGCTGGCCGCCGGCCAGGTAGTGGCGGCATTCGACCACAGGCGGACGGAACGCGGGGGGGATCTGTTCGAAGGAGACGAGTCGGGATTCGAGTGTCATGGGCGGGATTCGAGTGTCATGGGTACGGATTCGATCGGAGGCGGCCAACGCGTCATGACGCTGGTCGCGATATGCCGCTGGTCGCGATATGCCGGTCGTTGTGAAACGCCGGTGCCGTTCGCGGCGCGGACATCCTCAAACATACGGATTTCCGCGGAGCTATCTTCCGCGCGACAGCGCCACAGTCCGCGCCCGAGGATGCGAGCCGTCGCGGGGCCGTTTCCAATTTATCTGCTTTCCTGTATCTTTTATGATCAACGTCCCGTTTCACCCGCAGCAGCGAGCATTGCATGGCACGTCCGGTCAATCCCTTCAACGAAGACACTCTCCCGCCCTTTGGTGGTTTTCCGAAAGACACATTGCGTTTCCTTCGTGAGCTGAAGAAGAACAACAGCCGCGAGTGGTTCACCGAAAACAAGCATCGTTACGAGCAGGCGATCAAGGAGCCCATGCTCATGCTGCTCGAGTCGCTGGCGGCACGGCTGCGCGTGGCGCATCCAGATATCGTGCTCGAGCCGAAGAAGGCGATGTACCGCATTTACCGCGACGTGCGTTTCAGTGCCGACAAGTCGCCGTACAAGGAATGGGTTGCTGCGGCTTTCACCTACCGGGGCTTCGACCGCAAGCAGGACGCCGCGTTTTATTTCCATTTCTCCCCTGAAGAATTCGGCATCGGCGGCGGATTGTACGCTCCGACGGGAGACCGGCTCAAGAACGTGCGCAAGGCCATCGACGCCGACGCATCGCCGCTGCATGCGATTCTGAAGGAAAAAAGCTTCCGGAAATATTTCGGGGAGTTACAGGGGGAGGAACTCGCGCGCGTGCCGCAGGGCTTTGACAAGGAGCATCCCGAGGTCGCGTTGCTGCGGAAGAAGCAGTTTCTGTGCTGGGCCACACAGCCAACGTCGGCGCTGGCCGACGCTGCGGTGGTCGAGCTGTTGCTGGCGCATTTCTCCGCGATGGCGCCCTTCGTCCGCTGGCTGGTCGATCACTCCTGAGGGATGGTGATCAGCTCCGGGGTGTTGGGCGGGAGGTGAGCACGTAGAGAGGGATTTCGGTGGGACAGCCCAGCCGGTAAGGAAACCAGTGGCCCGCTCCCGAGGAGACGTTCAGTTTAGAACCGTTTATTTCGTACAATCCCCACATATATTTTTCCGGAAGTGTTGCATTCAGCACGCTGCGGCCGTTGAAGCCGATCTGTCCGCCGTGAGTGTGTCCGGAAAGCGTCAGGTCCACCCCCGCGCGCGCCGCGGCGTTGAAGCCGTCGGGCCGATGGCAGAGCAGGAGGCTGAACGCCTGCGACGGCATGTCTTGCAGGGCGGCGTCGATGCTCTGCTCGTAGAAGCGTGCGGGCAGACCGAAGTTGATGCGTGGGTCGTCGGCGCCGGCGACATACAGCGGTGTGCCCCCGACGTCAACCGTTGTGCCGCTGTCGAGCAGCAGGGGAATGGGACTTTGGTCGTACGCGCGGCGGACGGCGTGGATGCCGCGGAAATATTCATGGTTGCCGATGGACGCAAAGCTGCCGAGGCGGCTTGGAATGCTCCCCACCAGGCGCAGCGCGTCGAGATAGGTGTCGGCGTCGTCGGAGAAATCGCCGGTGAGCAGCACCAGGTCGGGTTTCATCGTGGCGGATAGCTCGACGATCCGTTCGACGTCGTCGAAGTTGATGATCAATCCGACATGCACATCGGTGATCTGCAGAATGCGCAATCCCTCCAGCGCCGGAGGAAGCTGGGGATAGTGCAGCGGGATGACCGGCGTACGCGGGTCGCGTGTGGCGGATATCAGACCCGTGCCACCGGCGGTGATCGCGAGCACGGGGAATATCGCCGCCGTGGTGGTGAGGATTTTCCGGCGTTTCAGATCCGGAACCTGGGCGTCTGCTTCTCCGACCCCGCCATCGCGCAGATTGTTGCTATCGCGCAGAGTGCTGTCGTCTCGCAGATTGTTGCCATCGCGGGGTATATCGTCGTTGTTGTTGCTGGCGCTCCGGCGCCGCGCAAACCAGGCGACAAAGCGATCGATGGTATGGAAAATCGCCGAAAGCGGGAGCGAGATCATCAGCGCCAGTCCCAGCACCAGGGCGGCGGTGGTGAGCGGGGCGCCAATGCTCACGAGGACGTCGGCCTCGAATGCGATGCCCAGGGCCCAGAGCGCAAGTCCCGTGATGCCTGCGATCGGCAGGCCGTAGGAGAGGCGCCGCACGGCGCGATAGCGCCACCAGTCGGGATGGAGTTTCTTGAGCAGGAGGATTTCCAGGCCGCTGAGCACTGCCAGGACAACCATGCTGAAGATGATAGGGAAATACACTCTCATGGGAACCGTCCGATCTTCATTCTCATATAATGGGGCTCCGCAATTCCTGGAACAATGGAAAAAGCGGGTGCCAAGGCGGCGGACCAAGGGAAAATCACCTTCTGTTCTTGATTGGAAGGTCCCTGTGTGCTACCATTGTAATCAGCCGTGAAGTCCTTACCCATAGCCAAACGAGTTTACCCATGAAACAATTCCTCACCGTCTTCGCCCTGATGCTTCTCGCCCTGTCGATCAGCGGCGGGATCGCCTCCGCGCAGAAGCCCATCGTGTATGCCGCGCTCACGGACGAAGGGAACATCGCCGTGGTGGATCCCGGAAGCAGCCGTCTGTTGCAGCGCATCCAGGTGGGCCGCGACCCGATGGACGTCGTGCTCAACGCCGACCGCACCCGTCTTTATGTCAGCAACACCGGGGACATCACCGTGTCCATCGTTGACCTGGCCAAAGCGGAGGTCGTGCAGGTGCTGCGTCTGCCGGTGAACCGCCGCGGCATCAACGCCGGCGTGATGATCAGGAACTGGGAAGGGACGAGGATGTACGTTGCCGAGCGTTCGGACGATCCGGATCGCGATCTCCGCGTGTACGTCATCGACACGCAGAAAGAAATGGTTATTGCGCAGTTCGATGCGGGCAAGGACATCAGCGCCATGGCCGTGTCACATGACGGGACGAAGCTGTTTGTGGTCAACAAAGGCCAGGGCGTGCGTGTGTTCGCCACCGACGACAATCGCCAGCTCGGCAGCGTGACCCCGCTGGCCGGCAGTGAGAGCGGTTTGTTCGGCATCGCCTGCAGTCCGACCGAGCCCAAGGCCTACCTCACCTATGGCAACGCCAACAAGGTGCAGGTGGTCAACACCGCCAGCAACCAGCAGACCGGTGTGATCGGGGTACCGAAATACCACACGGGCATACAGAAGCGCATCGTGTACAGTCCCGACGGCAAATACGCGTTTGTGTTGAACTACAAGGACACCTTCAAGGAAATCGACGGCGTCAACGTGATCGATGCGGGCAAGGACGAGATCACGAAGATCTTCAACGCCGGCGTCGTGCGCAACGGCATCGCGATCAACCACAACAACAGGATTGTCTACGTCGCATCGAACGACCTGAAGTGGTACGACCTCCTCACCCTCGAGCACATCCGCTCCATCTCCCTGCGCACCACCATCGGTGGCATCGTCGTCGTCGAGCGCTGAGGAGGGGCGAGCACGGATAAGAATGTCAAGGGACCCCCGCGCACCAGCGCGGGAGTTGACTCTGGTGATGTCAACTACCCGCGCTGGTGCGCGGGGGTCCCTTCATTTCATTCGCTCTGGTAAAGAGTGCAAATGAAAACGTCCGTTCGTTGTGAAGCGAACGGACGTTTTCGAAAACGAAGGGGAGTGATGGTCTCAGGGATGCGCGTACACTCCCGCGCGATCGGCGTCGGAGGCGGGATTGTTCGTGAAGCGTCCGCCGAAGCGGAAGCGCCGCGTGTAATACCCGTCGGTGATGTGGTTGAAGGTGACGCCGATGGAGGTGGAGGAGTGAGCGAAGACGCCGTTGCCGAGGAAGATGCCGACGTGCCCGATGCGGTTGGATCGCCGGCTCGTGCCGGTAAAGAAGATCAGATCGCCGAACTGCAGGCTGTCGGTGTCGGTGATGGGGGTGAAGCGCGCGGCCTGCGTGCGCGAACTGCCGGTGAAGTCCTTGTCCAGTGCCTCGGTCATTACCCGGGCAGTGAAACCCGAGCAGTCGACACCGTCCTTGGAACGGCCGCCGTACCGGTATCGCGTGCCGAGCCAGTCGCTGATGACCTGCATGAGCTGCAGGCGCATGAAGGGATTCGCGAACGGCGAACGCACGTCGTACTGGGCCTTGATGGGGAGCAGCGATCCGGCGCTGAAGAACGCGTCCTCGAATTTGACCATCTCCGCTTCGAGAATATCGGCGTACCTCGGCAGGTACTCGCGAAGCACAGATAGGGCGCGATCCTTGCGTGCAAGCCGCTTCTTTTCGGTTTTGCTGACGCGGGCTTCCTTCTGGTCGCCGGATCCGGTGTGCACAGGAGCACCCGACATCATGGCCGGCAGGGAGGCGAAACCCAGGATGAGTGAAAGCATGATGAATCCTTTCACGATTTTTCTTCTCTTCATAGGTCTCCGATCAATGAGAAACATCTTACGCTCCTGGTCACGTCGGAGCAAGCAACAAGTTACGGCCAAGTGGCCATACAGGTCAAGACATCGCGGCGGGACCCGATGGCGGCCGGTTGTCGCACGAACAGATGGGATGTGCTTACACGACCGGAGGATTCAGGCGTTTTTGATTTTGTGCGCTTCGGCGTATTTTGACGCATTCCCCATGGAGGTCCGGTGATGGAATACAAGGTGATGCGTCTGACAAACGTTTTTCTCGGAGTTCTCGCTATTATCGCGTTGGGCGCAGTTATGCTGGTGCTGAAATCAGTGCTGCTGCCCTTCATCTTTGCGGTATTCCTTTCCTACATTTTCAAGCCGGTGGTGATCTTTCTCAAGAAGCGTCGCGTTCCGATGATTATCGCGCTGCTTGTTGTTCTGCTGGTGATATCAGGTCTGTTCTTCGGTCTGGGCGCAATTATCTATTCCAGTTTCGAGTCCTTCGTCCGCGAGGCACCGAAATATCAGAACAAACTGGCCCTGCTGCTCCGCGAGGGCACGCTTCTGCTGGACGACATCGCGGCCAGCGTCAACGTGAAACCGGAAAACGTCAGTCTCTCGGACCTGGTCGACGTTTCCTCCCTTACTGCCGTACTCACCTCGGGCGCCGGCTCCTTCGTCTCGGGACTGGGCAATTTCTTTCTCATCATGCTGCTGATGATGTTCATCCTCGCGGGGAGTGGAGTCTTTGTCAACAAGGTCCGCCACGCCTTCCCCGAAGAGCATGCCGTCCGTCTCGCTTCCGTGATAGAAAGCATCGATCTGCGCGTGCGACAGTACCTGATCGCAAAAACGCTCATCAGTCTCGGCACCGGCGCGTTGACCACAACTATCCTTTTGATCTTCGGCGTGGACTTCGCACTGCTCTGGGGCTTCCTGACCTTCCTGCTGAATTTCATCCCCAATATCGGTTCCTTCGTCGCAATGGTGTTCCCCATCCTGATTTCCTTCCTGCAGTTCGACACCGTCTCCACGCCGCTCGTGCTGCTCGTGCTGCTCGCGCTCACACAGGCGCTGATGGGTAATGTGATCGAGCCGAAGCTGATGGGGGTGAGCCTGGATCTGAGTCCGTTGCTTGTGCTCGCCGCCCTGGTGTTCTGGGGATGGCTGTGGGGATTGTGGGGAATGATCCTCGCCGTGCCGATGATGTCCATCCTGAAAATCGTCTTCGAGAACATCGATTCCCTGCGGCCGGTCGCGGTGATCATGGCGGGGAATCCCCCCGGGAATGCGGAAGAGTAACCGAAGAATAACCGCGGTTACTCTTCCACCGGGATTGCGCGTGTGATCAGTTGATGGAGATCTGGCGCGGCTTGACTTCCTCGGCCTTGGGTACGGTGACGGTCAATACGCCATCCTTGTATTTCGCCGAAATCTTGCTTGAATCCACCTGCGTCGGGAAGGTGAAGCTGC
>JAGTUZ010000252.1 GCA_018224415.1 Bacteroidota bacterium
GATAGGTCGGCCGCACGTGTGCCGGCTCTGTCATGGTCGCCGAATCGAGGGGGAAGGATAGCGAATCGGGCATCGAATATCAAGAAGGCGATGGCGTGGGCGTGCCGTCATCTTCCTCCCCGGAAGGCGGCGTTTCCCAACGAATCGGGGGCAGGGTGACCGGGATCGGTGATGAATGAGGGCGTGGGGATCCGTCCGCGTCTTCGATGCTGGTATCGACGGAGGCGTCGTGCAGCGCCTCGCAGAGCTGCAGTCGGTAATCACTGACTTCCGAGGTGGTGAGCCCAAGCCTCCGGGCCACCGCGCTGCCGGTGTGAAACTCGTTGAGCAGGCGAAAGACCTGCTGCTCGGTTTCGCCGAGCCGCGAAAGCACCGCGGGCATGGTCGCAACTTCGCGGTACCGCAGCGTGGCATCGAGCAGCGGACAGACAAAGGTGTCACCGCGCATGACCACACGGATCGTGCGGATCACATGCTGCGGCAGGTCGTTGGCCAGCAGCATGGCGTCCACCCGGCGCCGGTATCGATGCTGCATGGGCGCCCGCTCGTTGAGCGGCAGCAGCAAGATGCAGCGCCACGCTTTTTTCGGGCCATAGAGGGCGCGAATGGTGCCGTCGCTCTCCGACAGCGGCAGCCGCGCATGATGTACAACCACATCCGGCTTGATGGCGTACAGGGCGCGTTTCAACGTCTGTGCGTCACGCGCTTCGCCGACCACCTGGAGGTCCGGCTGCGCCGCGCAGGCCGCCGCGAGTCCCTGCAGGACGAGGGGATGTTCGATGGCAAGAAAAACCCGTATTTCATCCATATTCCTTTTTCTGCTGTTGTTCTGCTGTTGTTCTCGTTGCATGAGCTGCACTCAGTGATCGTACCACCCCATCGGCGCCGGCACGCTGATGCGACGACCCCACGCCACTGCGTCGGTGACCATGCGGATGCCGTTCCCGACGCGCGGACGAGGGTCATCCCGGATAACGGGGACGCGGCAGATCAGGATGTTGAAGTAAACGGTCACAAAGTAGGTGACCTATTCGGATAGCACAAGTCCTAAATGCGTCCCCATGATGAATCCTGACAGACGGGGTCCATCAAGCCGAGAGCGACAGAGGGCAATTTTTCAGGACCTCTTGCTATTATTTCCTGCGATCTCTATCTTTTTGGCAATCCTTCTCCATCCTTTCGGGTTCGCACGCGCGAACGCGTCTATCACAATCTCATGGAGCATATCATGATGAAGACCATCGTGATCGGCTGCGCATGCCTGCTTGCACTCGGCTGCGCGGAAGGTCCGCGCACAGAGACGCCCATGTTTTTCGAAGGAAGCTGGGAGGACGCCTTCGAGGCCGCACGGGCGGAGGACAAACTCGTATATGTCGATTTCCAGACGGAATGGTGTGGACCCTGCCGACAGATGGAAGAAGAAGTCTATCCTGATCCGGACGTGCGCCAGTTTCTCGATTCACATTTCGTCGCGATCTCCATCGATGCAGAGAAGGGCGAAGGCCGCCGCCTCGCGTTCAGATACCGCGTGCGCGCCTACCCGACCCACTTGTTTTTCGACCACGACGGAAAGCTCGTCGCCCGGTTTGTCGGGGGCATGAGCAAGGACTATTTCCTCGACGCGGTGCGTGCGAGCATCGCCCCGACGGCGCAACCCACCCTCACCGGCATTTCACCATCCGGGGACCTCGCGTTCCCATCATTCTGCGCCGAGTACATTGACGGAAGCGTGCCGCCATCCGACAGTGCGGTGGCGGACCACCTGGCGCGGCAGGCGGACTGGTTCGACGAAGCAGCATGGACGGTGGTATTCTGGTTCGGCCAGAGCGAGGACGTCTGGCGCTTTGTCTCCACGAACAGCAATCGCCTTCGCACGCTGTTCGGCGACGATGATGTGCGCCATAAAACCGAAAGCCTCGCACGTGGCGAACTGCGGCGAGCGATCTCGCAACGAGATCCTGCGCGACGCGACACCGCGATCGCCAGATACCGCCGGACTTCGGATGAACGCGGGGTGGAATTCCGAATCTGGAATTTTCGCTACGAATATTGCCTTGGAACCGATGATTGGGACGGCATCGTCACGATGCTCGAGGAGGCGATGGCGGACAGCCGTCGCTCGATTGATGACGGCACGCTCAACAATGCGGCATGGAGCATGTACCTCCGCTGCGACGACGAGGATGCGCTGCGCTGGGCGACGGCAACCATGAAAGAAGCGACGGATCGATCACCGGTTTACGCCTTCGTCGATACCTATGCGGCTCTCCTCTTCAAGACCGGCCGACTGAAGGATGCCGAGGTGCAGGCGCGGCGCGCGATTGATATCGGAACGAAGGCCAAAGAAGATGTCGCGTCCACGCGCGAACTGCTCGGAAAAATCCGCGCAGCTCTCGCGAAGACCTGACCGCCTCGAACGCCTGGATCGATCGGCCGGCGGTCATCCCGGATAACGGGGACGCGGCAGATCAGGATGTTGAAGTAAACGGTCACAAAATAGGGGACCAATTCGGACAGCACAAGTCCTAAATGCGTCCCCATGGCGGGCAAGGAAATGCAGCGGACCTCACATGTCCAGCAGCAGCATCCAGGCGAGTCCGAGGAGGACAGTGAGCAGGGTAATGGGAATGCCCGCACGGAGGTATTCAACGAAGCCGATGCGCACGCCGCTGCGCGCCGCCGTTTCGGCGACGATCATGTTGGCCACCGATCCAAGCAGCGTCAGGTTGCCCGCGAAGGTCGTGGCCATGGCGAGCGTGGCCCAGCGCAGCACGGCGTCGGATCCGGCGCCGATCAGCGGCTGGAGCAGAAGAACGGCAGGGACGTTGGACACGATGTTGCTCAGCAGCAATGAGGTGAGCGTGAGCGCGGGAAGCGAGGATGTCCCCTCCACGGCCAGCGCGTGCCACCAAGCGCCGGGTGCACCGTGATGCACCGCCGCGGTGACAACGAACAGACCGGTGAAAAACACGAGCAGCGTCCAGTCGATTTCCCAGAACACGCGTTCGGGACGCAGGCGCCGCGACACGAGCAGCAGGGATGCCGCCCCCAGCGCGGCGAGGGA
>JAGTUZ010000253.1 GCA_018224415.1 Bacteroidota bacterium
GGCGCTGATCGCTACCTCGAATTCTCCGTCTCCTTCCAGCACATCCGCAACATCCCGTTTGCCAAACACTAAAACGAAACGGCGAGGAGCGATCGTTATGCGCTCCTCGCCGTTTTTCTTTCCCACTCACAATCTGGCAGCACATCATGATTCCCGCTTTCTACACCGACGACGGCAGCGGCATGCCGTTGCTCCTTATCCATGCCTTCCCGCTCAACGCGGCCATCTGGCAGCCCCAGCGCCGGGACCTCGCCCGCCGCTGGCGGGTCGTCTCCTTCACGCTTCCAGGATTCGGACGGGGCGGTCCGTTTCGCGCAGGCACCACGATCGATGACTGCGCCGACATGGCGGCGGCGATGATGGACGAGCTGCACATCGACCGCGCCGCCGTGGGCGGTTGTTCGATGGGTGGCTATATCACGCTGGCAATGCAGCGCCGGCATCCTGATCGCATGGCCGCAATGATTCTCTCCAACACGCGGGCCGGTGCCGACTCGGCCGAGGTGGCGGAAGGGCGCGCCGCGCAGGCGGCGGACATTCGCGGCGGAGGTCTTGAGGCCTTTCTCGCCGGCATGCGCGAGAAGCTGTTGGGTCCAACCACGCGCGCGAACGCTCCCGACGTGCAGCGCCTGCTCGACGAGATCCTCGCCACGGCCACGGTCGAAGGCACAGCCGGGATGCTCGAGGCCATGGCAGGAAGGCGTGATGCCAGCGCGCAGCTTGCCGACAGTGACATCCCGGTCTGCCTGATCGCCGGAGCGGAAGACACACTCATTCCCCCTTCCGAGGCGGAAGCCATGCACGCGTCGCTTCCCTCATCGGAATTGCACGTGCTGCCAAACAGCGGCCATCTCAGCTGTCTCGAACGGCCGACGCTGTTCAACAACGTCGTCGACACCTTCCTCGCGCGGCATTTCCCCGCGGGGCATGGCTGAGCTACGCAGCCTGCAGACGCCGCGCTGGCTGCGCCTGGCCGGACTCCCGATCGGTGCCGCCGTCGCCGCGGGTATTCTGGCGCTGCCGGCGCCATTGGGATTGTCCCCGGCCGGACAGGCCGTTCTCGCCACCGCAGCGCTGATGGCGCTGTGGTGGATCACCGAGGCCCTGCCGCTTCCTGTCACCTCCCTGCTCCCGCTCCTGCTCTACCCGCTGCTCGGCGTCATGCCCATGGCCGACGCCGCGGCGCCCTATGCCCATGAACTCGTGTTTCTCTTTCTTGGGGGATTCGTCCTCGCACTGGCTGTCGAGCGCAGTGGACTGCATCGTCGCATCGCCCTGCGCGTGATATTCTTCGTCGGCGCGGGACCCTCGCGGCTGGTACTGGGATTCATGATCGCGACGGCGATCCTGTCGATGTGGATTTCCAACACGGCGACGGTCATGCTCATGCTCCCGATCGCCCTGGCGGTGGTTGCACAGGTACGCGGTGAGCAGGGCGCGGACGGAAACCGGAATTTCTCCGTGGCGCTGCTGCTCGGCGTGGCCTATGCCGCCAGCATCGGTGGGGTCGGCACGCTGATCGGCACACCGCCCAACATCGTGCTGGCCGGCGTTCTCACGCGGCTGTATCCCGACGCGCCACCGATCGGCTTCGTGCAGTGGATGAGCTTCGGTGTTCCCGTCGTCTTGCTCTTCCTGCCGGTCACCTGGCTGCTTCTGGTGCGCGTCCTGCCCTTTTCCCGCCTGAAGCGGACAGGGACCGACGATGGTGCCGGACGTCCCGCCCTGCGCGCGGCTATGGCCGAACTTGGGCCAATGGGACGCAGCGAACTGTTCGTGCTCGCGGTCTTCCTGCTCACCGCGGCGGGGTGGATCTTCCGCACACCACTCGATTTCGGTTTGCTGCGTTTGCCTGGCCTGACGATGCTGTTTCCTGAAATCACCGATGCGACCGTCGCCATGGCGGCGGCGATGCTCCTTTTCCTTCTTCCCGGAAAAGACGGCGGCGCTCTCTTCTCCTGGCAGGAAATCCAGCGGGGTATTCCCTGGGGCATTCTGCTGTTGTTCGGCGGCGGATTCGCCCTGGCCGAGGGAATGCGGCAGAGCGGCGTGACCCTCGCGCTCGGTGCCGCGCTGACCGGACTGGAGGGACTCCCGCTGTGGGTTGTCCTGCTGCTGGTCTGCACGCTGCTCACCTTCCTGACGGAGCTGACGTCGAATACCGCAACCGCAAGCATCCTGCTTCCCGTGCTCGCCTCCGCCGCCGTGACGATGGGCTATCACCCGCTGCTGCTGATGGTCCCCGCCGCACTCAACGCATCGTTCGCCTTCATGCTTCCTGTCGCCACACCACCCAACGCGATTGTATTCTCTTCATCGTTCATCAGCATTCGCGAGATGGCCGGCACAGGCATCGTTCTCAATCTCGTTGGCATCCTGCTGGTCGTGGCGATGATGCTGCTGATTGGCGTGCCTGTCTTTGGCATCGACACCGTCCAGCTTCCGGCATGGGTACAATGAATCCCGCAGCAGGGTGTTCGCAGGCGATCGGGGCAGGATTTTTGAACCATCGCCGCCTTGGAATTTGTGTGCGGAACTGTCAAATTTCTCTATTGACCGAAACAGTTGTCCTGATCACCGTACCAACGACCTCCATCGCATGCACACGGGAATGAAGCACAAGCCCCTCGTCCACGCCACCCTGTTCCTTGTCCTCGCCGCCTTGCTCGGCACATTCCTGCCGGCACAGGCACAGAATCCATTCCAATTGAAGCGCACGAAAAAGGAAAGCGTGCCCATCAACGTGCAGATACTGGCCGGGTACAACGGCATGTCCGATCCGGCGGAGTTCTACCAGGACCGATTCGAAAACACCAACCTCACTGCCATCGGTGGTGTCGCATTCGGACTGTTGGGCATGATCGAACTCGACACGATTATTTCCCAGGTCTGGGTGGGTGCGGATGTGCGTTATTTCCGCCTGTACAAGCGCGCTCTGTATGACGACCCGGGCGTGTATTTTGTTGGGGAGCCGGAATCCGGGGGCACGGTCGACGCCATCGAAGCCTTATGGGCGCTGGAGGCGAATGCGTTTGTCGCATTCGGTCCCGTCTGGAAGTTCACCGTGCTGTTCGGCGGCGGAGCGCAGTACCATGACGCGAGTGTCGACAGGGACTTCGCACTCGAGGGCAGTCTCACCGAGGACCGGTTCATTCCCGTCGCCACGGCCGGCCTGAACGTCATCCTCCTCGCGTACGACCACGGGAGCATCGACGCGCACTTCCGCGCTGTCAAGGGTTTCGGAGAGTATGGCAGTTTTCATGTCCTGTCCATGCTCGGCTTCACCTTCGCCTTCTGACCCGCCTTCGCCTGCTTCGCAGGCTTCGGCGCGGCAGGCCCGCCTCTCCGCCTTTCCGCCTTTACGCCTCTCCGTCCTCCTCATTCTCCCAAGGGAACAATGACACTCACCGCCCCGCGGAGGTCACCCACGGCATAGCCCGTCGCGAGATCGTTCGGATACTGCTCGCGCAGCGCCTGCTGCACGTCCTGCGGAATCTGTTCGGGCGTCCCGTGACAGCCCAGGCAGTTTTTCATGACGGTGATGGGTTTGAGAAAGCGCAGCACCTCGCGGCCGTCCTGCTTGACGACTTCCACATGCGCGGTTGCCGGCTCGATTTCCCCTTTCTCCGCGAGATCCGCAAAACGTGCGAGCACGCGACGTTCGAAGGCGTCGGGTGCGTCGACGGGGTTGCGGGTTTTCTCGGTGACACGCCGGATTTCAACACCCTCCTCGACGCCGATCAGCGTGCTCAGTTCCTGGGCGCGGCTCGAGCAGTGCGTGACCGTGCCGGCGAGCCCTTGTTCCTTGATGTGTGTCTGCACCTCACCCATCAGCGTGCTCACGAGACGTTGCGTCGCCTGACGGGCCTTCTGTTCCGCCGCGTCGCGCTCTGACTGCGTGTCGCCGGCATTATCCGCGCCGCTGCATGCGGGCAAGGACAACAGACAGGCAAGCAGCAGTGCGGAGAGCGCCGCGCGCGCCCTGTGCCGCGGGGCCGATGGCTGGGGACTGGGAACGGGGTTGGTTTTCATGTCCGTGTCCTCCTCGGGTCTGGGATCGGATTGATGGTATGGGACCATTCTACGAAACGCCGCGAACGGATGCAATATTATCTTCCCTTTTTATCCCGTATTATTGACGCAAGTGTCAATAATTGATAGATTGCACAATCAACAGTGGAGAGAGTCCCATGCCCAGACTCCCGAAAAATTTCTACAATCCCGTCAGCCTCATCGGCTCAGGTATAGCGCTGGTGTCGTTCGGCACCGTCATCATCTTTTTCCTGATGGACGTGCTGGGATACACGCAGTCACCGTATCTCGGCATTTTCACCTACATGATCATTCCGGCAGTGATGGTATTCGGCCTGCTGCTGATCCCCTTCGGTGCGATACTCGAGCGGAGGCGCCTGCGCAAGCACGGCAATGTTCCCCGCCGCTACCTGGTGGTGGACCTCAACGAGCCGACGCATCGCACGGCAGTGATGATCTTCACCGTGGTCACGATGCTGCTGGTTGTGGTTTCCGCTGCCGGCACCTACCAGGCGTACAATTACTCCGAGTCGGTGGAATTCTGCGGCGAGGTGTGCCATGTGGTGATGGAGCCCGAGTACGTGGCCTACCAGCATTCGCCGCATGCGCGAGTTTCCTGCGCGGAATGCCATATAGGCGGGGGGGCGGACTGGTTCGTCAAGGCCAAGATCTCCGGCGCCTACCAGGTGTATTCGGTGATGTTCGACAAGTTCGCGCGTCCGATCGAAACACCCATCGCCAACCTGCGTCCCGCCCGCGAGACCTGCGAGGAATGCCACTGGCCGAACGTGTTCACCGGCGTGAAGGAACTCGCGAAGGTGTACTATCCCATCGACACCACCGAGTCCGAGCCCTGGACCATCGTGATGAATCTGAAGATCGGAGGTGGCCAGAGTGAATTGGGGCCGACCACCGGCATCCACTGGCACATGAACACGGCCAACGTTGTACGCTATGTCGCCACCGACCAGAAGCGCCAGGTGATCCCCTGGATCGAGTCGACGGATCTGACGGGCAAGACGAAAATCTACCGTTCGATCGAAACAACGGTGGAGGACGCGGAACTCGCAAAACACGAGAAGCGGACGATGGACTGCATCGACTGCCACAACCGCCCGTCGCATATCTACTACCCGCCGTTCCGCACGATCAACGACGCGATGGCGCTCAACCGCATCGACTCGACGCTGCCCAACATCCGCGCCCTGGCATCAGTGGCGCTTACCAATGAATACCGCACAAAAGAAGAAGCGTTGCGGCTCATCCCCAGCTTCGTGCGCCGCGAGCTAAGGACACACGCTCCAAACGTGCTGCGTACCCGCACAAACGACGTGGATCGCAGCATCCGGGAGATCATGGCGATCTACACGCGCAATTTCTTCCCCGAGATGAAAGTCACCTGGCAGCATTATCCCAACAATATCGGGCATACCTACGATCTGGGCTGCTTCCGCTGCCATGACAACAAGCATGTGACCGAGGACGGTGAAGTGCTCACCAACGACTGCAATGTCTGCCACACCATCGTCGAGCAGGGTCCCACAAGCAATCCGCAGCAAAACATCCGCGGAATGGAATTCGTCCACCCCGCCGACATCGACGGCGCCTGGCGCGACGTACCCTGCTCGAGCTGCCATCTCGGCATCTGACCACTGCGGCGCGGCCCTCCGGAATCGGTACGGTCCACACACGCAAGCCACGAGGCATCCGGATCGGGTGATTCGCAGATTCCGGTCTTCAGTTCTCTATGCAAATTATCGCTTTTGGCATTGCAATATTGCCTGTGATTTCGGATTTTTAAGTGACAATATTTCGTAGCGGAAATAGTTTCCTTTGGCAAGCATTCATCCGCATCTCATGACCAAATAACACGCACATCCCCTCCGAAAGGAAGCCTTTTTTATGCCCAAAAAAAAGACATTCTTGTCCGCGATTTTCACAATGGCGCTTCTGACCCTCGGCGCCATGTCTCTGGTTGCGCAGACAAACGACGACTGTCTCGCCTGTCACAGCGACCGGGAAATGACGATGGAAAAGAACGGCCGCGAGATATCCCTGTACACGAATGCGTCCGTGCTCCGCAAGTCCAGCCATGCGAAACAATCCTGCGTCTCCTGCCACACCGGCTTCGACCCGAACGAAATGCCGCACAAGGAGAACATCCAGCCGGTGCGCTGTACGAGCTGCCACCAGGACGCGGTGGTCAAGCACCAGTTCCACTCGGTGCAGCTGACGCTGGCGCGGCAGAAAGGCACGCTCGAGAACGCGTGCAAGCAGTGCCATGGCACGCATGAGGTAATGCGGCTGGACAATCCGGCCTCGCCCTTCCACGAATCAAATCTCACGCAGAGCTGCGCGAAATGCCATGAGGACGTTTCGAAAACCTTCGCGGAGTCCGGACATGGCCAGGCGCTTGCCAAGGGCATAAAGGGTGCGCCGACGTGCATTGATTGCCATACACAGGATGTGACCGGACACCAAGGCAAGCTCGACAAGGCGCAGACCAAGCTGGTTCAGGAGCAGCTCTGCCTGGACTGCCACACCGACAACGAAGACGTGCGCAAGCGCATGGGTCCGACTGCGGCCTTTATCAAGTCCGTCGAACAGAGCGTGCACGGCAGGGCACTGCGAGGGGGCAACGGCGACGCGGCGAGCTGCGTCGACTGCCACGGCAGCCATGAGATGAAGAGCGGTTGGGATCCGACATCAAAGACCCACAAGAGCAACATCGCCGACGACTGCGGCGCCTGCCACACCGACATCGCAACGGAATTCAAGACCAGCATCCATGGAAAGGCGATTGCGCGCGGCAATCTGAGCAGTCCTTCCTGCACTGACTGCCACGGTGAGCACAACATCCTCAACGTGGCCGACCCAAATGCACCCGTCGCACCACAAAACCTCTCGCGGCAAGTCTGTTCTCCCTGCCACAGTTCTCTCGCGCTGTCGGAGAAATATGGTCTGGATTCCCGGCAGACCCGCAGCTATGAAGACAGTTACCATGGCCTGGCGTTGGTGGGTGGCTCCGCGCAGGTCGCCAACTGTGCCAGCTGCCACGGCGTGCACAACATCCTTCCGTCGAGCGACCCGGCGTCGCTGGTACACAAGGACAATCTCGTCGCCACCTGCGGCACCTGCCACCCGAACGCCAGTGTACGTTTCGCGACCGGCAAGATCCACGTGGTGGAGGACGATGCGGAAAACGAGCCGCTGCTGTACTGGATCGCCACGATCTACATTCTCCTTATCATCGTGATCATCGGCGGCATGCTGCTGCACAACATCCTGGACTTCCGCCGCAAGGCGATCAACAAGCTGAAAATCCGCCGCGGCCATCTGCCGCATCACATCGGCAGCACGCGTTTGCACGTACGCATGACGCTCAACGAACGGCTGCAGCATGGCTCGCTGCTGGTCAGCTTCATGTTGCTGGTCATCACCGGATTCATGCTGCGCTTCCCCGAGGCGTGGTGGGTCGAGATGATCCGCGGTCTCAGCGAGGACGCATTCGAATACCGCTCGCTCATCCACCGCATCGCCGGCGTGTGGATCATCGCTGCCAGCGTCTATCACATCTTCTACCTCGCCTTTACGGAGCGCGGACGGCAACTGTTCTTCGACCTGCTGCCCCGCTGGAAGGACGCCACCGACGCCGTCGGCGTACTGAAGTACAACATCGGGCTCTCCGAGATCAAGCCCAAGTTCGAGCGTTTCTCCTACATCGAGAAAGCCGAATACTGGGCGCTGGTCTGGGGCAACATCGTCATGGGCGCCACGGGTGTACTGATGTGGTTCGACGAGTACTTCCTCGACATCTTCACCAAGGTCGGCTACGATGTGGCCCGTTCCATCCACTACTACGAGGCCTGGCTCGCGACGCTGGCCATTCTCGTCTGGCATATCTACTTCGTCATCTTCAATCCCGACGTGTACCCGATGAATCTGGCCTGGCTCAAGGGCACGATCACCGAGGAGGAGATGGAAGACGAGCATCCGCTGGAACTCGAGCGCATCCGGCAGGCCGAAGGAGAGGATGCCGACAGCGACATGGTCACCATCCCCACCGACGAGGAATAACCGACCCCTGTCCGCAAGCCCCCCGTTCAACCCAGCTTGGCGACCACCCTGAAACACCGCGCGGCGAGGATACCCATCCTCGCCGCGCTTGGTATTTCACATCAGATTCTGATGCCCGGTGATGCGTGATGCCAGTGCTTCAATGCACCACCGCGAACACGATGCTCACCCCGATCACCGCCAGCACCACGGTTGTGATGATGACATAGCGCCAGTCGCGTTCGACGAGGAAGGTCCACCCCGTGATGACGAGACGGAGGATGGGAGTCAGCATCAGGGCAAAAATGCCCGAATAGAGTGAGAGATAGGGATTGAGCAGCGCCGCGACGCCGGACTCCTCGAAAAGGCTCCCAAACCACGCAAACGTCGCCGCCGGGACGGGCACATCATACCACGCCGGCTGCGCGGCATAGAGCACGAAACCGATCAGCATCAGCGTGCCGCTCGTAACGATACCCGCCATGAGTGTGCGGCTGACGATATGTTCTCTTGATGAATGCAATGGCTGATGAACAATGAAAAATGACAGATGACAGATAACAAATGAAAAATATCGCGGCTATTCCGCCTACCCGCCCTCACGAAAACAACATGCGCACGGCGACGACAAGGATGAGCGCGACAAACACGGCGACGATGGTGCGGTTGCGGAGGCGCGCGCCGAGACGGGTGCCGAGCTGCGAGCCGCCCAGCACGCCGAGCACGGCGGCGGCGGTGTAGAGCGGATCGAGGTGTCCGTAGGAAAAATAGATGAAGGCGCTGGCGACGGCGGTGACGCCGATCATGAAATTGCTCGTGGCCGTGGCTGCCTTCATCGGCACGCCCGAGACCATGGTCATGACCGGGACCTTGATCAGTCCCCCGCCGATGCCGAGCAGTCCGCTCAGGTTGCCGGCGACGATGGACGCCAGCATCGAGGCACGCAGACGTCGCACCGAATAGCGCACCGTCCGCCGTTCGGCCTCGTCGTAATACTCGCCGGTGATCGCGGCCGCGGGATCGAAGGCGATCTCCGCCGTGGTCCGCGTGCGTGTCTTGTTCCACATGAGCGCGGCCATGAACAGCAGGAACACGCCGAAGATTTTCTGCAGCACGTCGCCTGGCAGGTAGTTCGCCGTCACGCCGCCCAGAACCGCGCCGATAGTGGTCATGACCTCGAGCGACATGCCAAGACGGATATTGGAGATCCCTTTGTCCACATACACCGACGCCGTTGCGCTGGAGGTTGCGATGATGGTCACCACGCTCGCCGCCACCGCCTGGTGCATCGGCAGTCCGAAGCCCATGACCAGCACGGGGATAAGGAAGATGCCACCCCCGATGCCCAGCAGCGCGCCGAGCACGCCCGTGACGGAGCCTGCAAGCACGACAAGAAGAAAGACGAGTGGCGACATGGGGGCGGTGGTAACGGGAGATTTGCGTGGACGGGAGTGACGGGACGATTCCGTGAAAGATACGGCGCATGCGGGACTTGCGCCAATGTCACACCAGAGCGCACCGTCGCCCCAGAGCGCACCGTCGCCGCAGAGCGCACCGTCGCCCCTGCTTCGCAGCAGCCTGGTCACTGCGAGTGGATTTGCTTTCTCCGGTGCTGTCCCGTACTCTATAGATATGTGATCATCCGGCATCATCGACATTCGGGAGACACCGTCCTCCGGGACGGTTGCATCCCGCAACGCAAGGAGGAATTTCCATGGACATTATGACCCTGAACGAACTGCGTCCGCTCGCCGAACGGCACGAGGAACCGTGTATTTCCCTATACATGCCGACGCACCGCATCTGGTCCGAGGCACCGCAGGACATCATCCGTTTCCGCAACCTCATCAAGCGCGCCGCCGAACGCATTGACTCCCTGTATCCAGACGACAATGAAGCGCGTGCGCTGCTCGATCCGGCACGGGAACTGGTAGACGACGACGAATTCTGGCGTTACCAGAGCGACGGTCTGGCGCTGTTTCTCTCCCCGGACTATTTCGAGACCTTCCGCGTTGCGCGATCGTTTGCGGAGGAAGCTACGGTCGGCCACCGATTCAATGTCACACCCCTGCTGCCGGTATTCACTGGCGACGGCCGGTATTACGTGCTCGCGGTGAGCCAGAACCGTGTGCGTCTGCTCGAAGGCAGTCGCACCGCGGTGGAGGAAATCCACCCCGAGGGTCTGCCCGAGAACCTGGCCGACGCGCTTGGCGAGGAGTATTCCGCCCGCCACCTGCAGTTTCACACCGGCACCTCGGGCGCCGCGGGAGCGCGCAGCGCCATGTATTACGGGCACGACTCGGCCAGTCACACAAAAGATATGGTACTCCGTTATTTTCGGCGCATCGACAGCGGGCTCCGGCGCGTCATCGCGGCCGAACAGGTCCCGCTGGTACTTGCATGCGTCGATTCCCTTCTCCCCATCTATCGGGAGGCGAATTCCTACGCCCATCTGCTCGATGACGCGATCACAGGCAATCCGGACGAACTGAAACCGGAAGAACTTCGCACGCAGGCCTGGAATCTCGTCTCGCCATGGTACCAGCGCTCACGTGAGAACGCGATCAGTCGCTACCTGACGTTGTCCGAAACAGAAAAAACCGGCAATGCCATCGAAGAGGTACTGCCGGAAGCATATTTCGGACGCGTGGACACCCTGCTCGTGGCCATGGGAACACAGGTTCCGGGCGCATTCTCCCCGTCAACAGGCGAGGTCGATCTCGATGTCTCCGGCATGGAAGACAGCGAAGACCTTCTCAACACCGCGGCAATCCACACCCTGCTCAATGGCGGGAAGGTGTATGCGATTCCACCGGCGGAGATGCCGGCAGGCGTCTCCTGCGCAGCGTTGTACCGGTATTGACGGACGCCCCATTCCCCAGTGAAATGTCGCGCTCCCGGCAGGACTCGAACCTGCGACCCTCTGCTTAGGAGGCAGATGCTCTATCCACCTGAGCTACGGGAGCGTAATACGATCGGGGCCCGGGCAAGGGGGGCGCCGGGGTTGATCGCGGAAGAGCGCCGTTGTCACAGCACGAA
>JAGTUZ010000254.1 GCA_018224415.1 Bacteroidota bacterium
ATTCTGAAAGGTACGGACGATGGCCCTGAAACACAAGCAGAACGGCCCCGGGAGCATCCCGAGGCCGTCAAACCCTGTTTTCTGAAGCCGCGTACGCGACCGTTATTTCTTCTGCTGGTCCGCGTCGATGCGCTGCCCTTCCCATTCGATGCGCTGCCGATCGGTCTCCATGCGCTGGCGCTCGGCTTCCATGCGCTTGCGTTCCGCTTCCTTGTGCATCGGGTCCGCATCCATATTGCTTCCGTCGGGCGCGAACCCGGGCTCGACTTCGATCTGCATCGGGATCGACGACGGATCGCCTTTTCCCGCCTCGGGGTCGATGATGCCGAGCATGTCCTTCTCGATCGAGGCGAGCGGCGCCTCGACGATGCGGCCGATCTCCTCACCATCACGCAGGAAGATGAAGGTCGGAACACGCTCGATGTCGTACCGCGCTTCCTCACCTTCGGGACTCCGTTTCGCGCGATCGAGGCCGATCAGGCGCAGCTTCTCGGGTGCGAGGTTCTTGGTCTGGAAGATGCGGATCATTCGTGGAACGTCGCGTTTGCTGTCGGAACACCAGGTGCCGAGGAAGCAGACGATCTCGACGTCATTCATGTGCTCGGGAATGGGATCGAGGTAGCGCCGCTCCGGCTGGTATCCGAGATAGTCCTCGCCGAACCAGCCAGGGAGTTCGATCAGGTCGGCGATGGTGAGCGGACCGACGAGAACGGGCGTGTCCTGGGCCTGGAGCTGCGAAACGAATAGCAACGGCGTCAGCGCCGCGAAAAGAAGGAAACGTTTCATGTATGACATCCTCGATGTGGTAATGAACGAACACATGTTTACTTGCCGTGAACCCGTTGTGTTTCCACATGGAAACGATTGTCCTGCGCCCAGCTCAGTTTGGCACGCAAGGTTTCGAAGTAATTGGGACCGAGCCCCTTGACCAGCGCGACGTTGTGCGCGCCGCGGACGATTTCCATTTCGATGCAGGCCTGTGCTTCCAGCACCGCCACACCGTCGACCATCGCATAGGCCGACCCCTCCTCGCTGCGGGCGATAAGCGTGATCACACTGCCGCCTCCGACGATGATCGGACGCGCGGTGAGCGTGTGCGCGCTGATGGGACTGATCACGATCACGTCGCTCGACGGCACCACTACGGGTCCACCTGTCGCCAGGGAATACGCCGTCGACCCCGTGGGGGTGGACACGATGATACCATCTGCGATAAAGGACGCCAGGAATTCCTCGTCGACGTAGGCGTCGATGCTGATCACTTTCGTTGTGCCGCTTTTCGCCAGCACGATGTCGTTGAGCGCATGATGCATCTGCGTGTCGCCGCTGCGGTGTCCGCACAGCGTCATCCGGCGCTCGACATGATAACGGCCGGCGAGAATTTCCTCGATGGCCCAGTTCACTTCCTCGTCGCTCACGTCGGACATGAAACCCAGCTTGCCGAGATTGACACCGAGCACGGGAGTATCATGGCGCAGCGTGTGCTGAATGCTCGCGAGCAACGTACCATCCCCGCCAAACACGATAACGACGTCGGCTTCCCCGGCGATGTCATCCCGGTCCGCAACGCTGCCCTCCGGAACACTGCCTTCGGCAACACCACCGTCGGCAACACTGCCTTCGGCAATACTGCCCTCCGGAACACTGCCATCTGCCGTGATTTCACCTTCCGCTCCGGACGCATTCAGCAGGGCGGCCACTTCGGTTTCGACGAGATAGTCGATACCGCGTTTTTCGAGAAAGGCCACGGTATTCCGCACGGCGGCGACGGCGGCCGGTTTGCCGGCGTTTCCGAAAAGTCCGAAGGTCAGGGACGACGGGGATATTGTCATGGACAGCGCTCCGGCAGCTGCGAGGGATACGGTTTGATCAGCAAAATTTGCCAAAGACAGGTTGTTCGCGGCACGGGGTCAACGCACCATCTCGATGCGCCGCAGTTCCGGACAGGCGAGCATGAGAGTGCGTTCGATGCCCGCGCGCAGCGTCATGAGGGCAAGCGAACAATTGGCGCATTCCCCGAGGAAGCGCACTTCGACGATGCCGTCGGGTGAGACGGAAACGAGTTCGACGTCGCCGCCATCCTCCTGCAGGAACGGCCGCACGCTTTGCAGGGCCTCCTGCAGCATCGCGAACGTGGCTTCGAGGTTCTCGATCGGCATGACCGCTCCGGATCAGAGAGAGATGTCGATGGCCGGCGACGATGGCGCGGTCAGGTTGCGTGCGCTGATCTCGCCGGCGAGCTGCATGGCCACATTGCGAAGACTCGCTGCGACCGCGCTTTCCGGATCCAGCACGACAATGGGAACGCCCTTGTCCCCGCCCTCACGGACACGCGTCGTGATGGGAATCTCGCCGAGAAACGGCACACCGAGTTCATCGGCCGTGCGCTTTCCACCGCCGTAATCGAAAATTTCGTCGCGTTCGCCACAGTGCGAGCAGATGTGATAGGACATGTTTTCCACGAGCCCGAGAATGGGTACGGACACTTTCTCGAACATGCGCACGCCCTTGCGCGCGTCGGCCAGGGCGATGTCCTGCGGCGTGGTGACGATCACCGCGCCGCCGAGCGGCAGCGACTGCGAGAGTGTGAGCTGGATGTCGCCGGTGCCGGGAGGCATGTCGAAGATCAGGTAATCCAGTTCCTCCCAGTCCACATCGGTGAGAAACTGCTTGAGCGCACCGCTGGCCATCGGACCGCGCCAGATAAGCGCGTCTTCGGGCTTGACCAGGAAGCCGATGGACATGAGCATCACGCCATGGCTCTCGGTGGGGAGCAGGCGCGTCTTGCCATCATCGCCCGCGTAGGCGCGGGGCTGGGTGTGCACGTCCATCATCAGGGGAATGCTCGGGCCATAGATGTCGGCATCGATCAGTCCGACGCGGGCGCCGGCCTGCGCCAGTGCGACGGCGAGATTCACCGCGACGGTGGACTTCCCCACGCCGCCCTTGCCGCTGGAAACGGCGATGGTGTTCGCCACGCCGGGCACGGCACTCTTTTTCATCGCCTCGCCCGCCGAGGGGATGTTCACGGTCATGTCGATGGTCACCTCGCCGAGTCCCGGGAGGTGCTGCGAGAGCGCCTTGCGAAGATCCGCGTCGAGCTGTTCGTGCACGAAACGCGGCGGGATTTTCATGTCGAGGGTGAAACGGACATTCGCATCCGTGATAACGATATCGCGGATCATGCCGGCCGCAACCACATCGAGATTCATATATGGGGCCTGCACGAGACGCAGGGCGTTGAGAACATCCTGATCGTTGAAAACGGCGTTATCTGCCATGGGATCTACCTTGCTTCTGGAAATGAAAACCGATGGCACAGCACTCAGGCCGCACCATCCTGCAATATAAGAAGAACAACGACGCGGTACCCGGGGTTCACCGGTGAGTCAGAAGCCACCGGTTATGACCCGGAGGCCACCTGAAATAACTCAGAGGCCGACTTCGATGGGAAAACAGAGGATGAAGGTAGCGCCCTTGCCCGGAACGGATTCGACCTCGATGTTCCCGCCGTGTTCCTTCATGATGAAGTAGCTGAGTGTCAGTCCCAGGCCAGTCCCGCCGCCGCTCGACGAGGCGGAAAAAAACGGGTCGAAAAGGTGCTTGAGCTGTTCGTCGCTGACGCCGGGTCCGGTATCGCTGATGCGGATGCGGACCTGCACCTCGTCTTCCTCCCCGCGGATGAGGATGCGTCCCCCTTCCGGCATCTCGTTGAGCGCGTTGGTGATCACGTTGTAAAACACCTGCACAAGCATGTCGTGATTGCCGACAACAAACAGCGCATCCGCCGGCAGCTGGTGTTTGATTTGGACGTTGCGGTAGTTCGGATGCGACGCAACGGCGTCGACGGCTTCGGAGAGCACGGTTTCGAGCGCGAGGCGCTCGCGTTGGATCTGTGCGCGCGGTTTGCCGAGCGAAAGCAGGTTATCGACGATGAGGCCGGCCTTTTTCAATCCCGTTGCGATGGTCTGCACGCATTGCAGGCGCACTTCGTCCTCAAGGCCTTCCTCTCCGAGCAACTGCGTTGCG
>JAGTUZ010000255.1 GCA_018224415.1 Bacteroidota bacterium
CGGGGCGACGGAGGATTGGCATTGTTTATCCTGTACTGGGAAAACACACGAATCGTTCAATGTAGATGGCAAGGGAATCCGGAACAAGGGGATTTCCATTCTCCAGCGACGTCATTTGTTTACTGCTCGCCGAGCACCGTCGAAAGCGGCACAAAGTCATGGCCTTTCTTGCGCAGGTGGCTCATCTCCTTCGAGAGAAAATCCATCACGCCATCGCGCAATTCGACGACGCCGATGGCGATGGGTTCCCGCACCGCCGATGCGGCCAGATCGTTCATGCGTGCGGTCATCACGCTCTCCTGCGCACTGCGGTCGAGATAGGAAAACAGCGAACTCTCAAGCGCCCTATACCCGAGTGACTGCATGATGGCGTCGACACGCCGCATGGAACTGCCCAGTGCGCGTTCTGATGTCACGTAATAGAAGCGTGACCCAGGTAGATTTTTCACGATGTAGCGCAAGTGGATCGAGAGTTCTTCGTCCTGCAGATCCTCCGCAAGCTCGTAACGGGAATCTCCGTCGCTCCCCGGCCGGAAATGCAGGTGCAGGACCACCTCCTTGCCTGCGGTGCGCAGGCGGGTGTGCAGGGGCACCGCGTCCTTGTTCGGGTCGATGATGCAGGCGATGTGACCGCTGTGCGCGATGTACTTCTCGATCTCGCTTTCGGGCGCCTCGGCAAGACCATCAACCAGAAGCACGATGCGTCCCGCCGCGCGTTTCACGTTTCCGGATGGCGTGAACAGCAGGGAGTAACGGATCTTTCCACGGAAGGTGATGTGAAGGGATATTTCGCCCAGACGGGCGTTTTCCACTGCGAAGGCCCTGGCGCCATAATCGGCCACGACGGATTTCAAATCGAGGTTCACCGATGCCACAGGCAGATTTCGTGGCACCTGCACCACCCAGAGATCCCGCACATGCCCGATGCCTTCCATATCGACGGTCTTCTCGCGAATCCATTCGGGAATGATGCCGTAGCTGTCCAGCACATTCCGGACATCGCCTTCGAGACTGCGGACGGACTGCAGGTCTCGCCGGTCCTGCATGCGTTCGATGTTTGGCTGTACCAACGTCACGTAGCGGTCGGCGACAAACAGGATAACGATCAGGGCGACAAGCGCACCCGCGATCCAGATCCTGCGCCGCACACCACGATCGCTGTGCTCGTCGGCCTCGAGCATGGCATAGATCCGTTCCCGCTCCTCGGGTTCGAAATGCGGTCCGCTCATTTTCCTGTGAAGGCCGGCGCCCGCTTCTCGAGGAACGCGGCCGTCCCTTCCTTGAAGTCCTCGGTCCCGCAGGAGATGCCGAACAAGGCAGCCTCGGTGGCCAGGCCTTCGCGCAATCCCATCTGCGGCACGCAGCGCAGCGCCTGCAGCGAAAGTCGCACGGCCGGCTGTCCCTTGGAAACGATTTTTGCAGCCATCTCCTTGGCTGCAGCCAGGACCTCCCCACGAGGGACGACCCGGTTCACCAATCCGATGCGAGACGCTTCATTGGCGTCGACCATGTCGCCGGTCAGAATCATTTCCGCGGCGCGCCCCGGTCCGATGACGCGCGCGAGCCGCTGCGTGCCTCCGTAGCCGGGGATCACCCCAAGATTCACCTCGGGTTGTCCGAATTTCGCATTTTCCGAGGCGAGACGGATGTGGCAGGAAAGCGCAAGCTCGCAGCCACCACCCAGGGCGAAGCCGTTCACTGCGGCGATAACGGGTTTCGGACACAGCTCGATGCGGTTGAACACGTCTTGTCCGGACAGCGCGAAACGCTGGCCTGACACGGCATCCTGGGCGGACAGCTCGCGGATGTCCGCGCCCGCCACGAAGGCCTTCTCCCCGGCGCCGGTGATGACCACGACGTCGACCGCATCACTCTCGCCGGCGATGGTGATGGCGTCACGAAGCTCGACAAGCGTGTCGTGATTGAGGGCGTTGAGTTTGTCCGGTCGGTTGAGTGTGATCACGGCGATGCGATCGGCGGCTTCGTAGGTGATGTTCGCGTAGTCCATGCTGGGTCTCCTCTTCATTCGTTCCGTGCGACCGCACTTTGGCGGCTTGTTCAAACTTCCAAAATACAAGGCTGGGCCGATGAATGCCAATGCCGCGAAGCAGCCCGCATCTGCCGCGAAGCAGCCCGCATCAAGTCAGAGGTTCATGGCGAGGCCGACGGTGTGCGTCGCACCGAGTTCGCTGTGCAGCATCATGGCATACCCAAGTTCGAACGCGCCCTGCCGCAGGCCGAAGCCGGCGGACCACTGTCGAGAAAGATTCGCATACCCGCAGCGCAGCCGGAGCGGGCCAAGCACGATGTACTCGACACCGGCACGGAGGTCTGCATCCCATCGCGTCTCCTTTTCCATGGCAAGGAGCAGCAGCAGTCCATCGTGCTCCCAGGCAAGACCGAACGCAAGTCGCAGGGGCAAACGTTCGTCCTCCGCGAACGAAGGCATGTTCACCGCGTATGCGGCTGCCGCGAGACGGAATTCCTCCCCGAAACGTATGGCGGCGCCCAGATCGAGCTGGAACACCGACGTGCTTCCGTAACCCTCGATGCCGAAATGCAGCACGCCCATCCGCGCGCCGACCGATACCCGCTGTGCGGGAGCGACGGCGACGGCTATGCCGGCCCGATGCTCGGCGTACTTCTCGTATCCGAAGCGTCGGACATCCACTGCCGCGGTCCATCGGTCGAAAGACACACTGCCCCCTGCGGCGGCGTCTGCCAGTTCCGTCATCCCGAAGCGCGCGGGAGTCCAGCAGAGCATCGCGCCAGTGCGCGAGCCGACAAGCATCGCGGGATTCCCCAGGACGGCTTCCACTCCGTGCAGCGCGACACCGGCTCCGCCCATCGCCGCGGATCGCGGTCCCCGACCGCGCACTTCCCCGCCAGCCATCGCTTCGACGTGAGAGGAAAACAGAAGCAGCAACATGAGGCACAGCGTCGCCGGAACGGCGAAAAACATGCATGCGGAATCCACACCTCTCGCACCTGTCCCGCAGTCGTATCGTGACTTCGTGGAGCTCTTCGAACAGGTCATGCACATTGCCTTGCCGCACCTGACCCTTTTTTCTATTTTGTCTTCACTATGCTTCACCATCATGACTCTTCTCCCATGTTGAAATACCTTGCTGGATTGACACTCGCACTGCTGCTGGCCGCTGCGCCGGCCACCGCCCAGGAAATCGATCTGACGACGGAAATCACGATGGACATCCTGACTCCCTCGCAGAAGGATTATCTCTCGGATTTCGAACAGAAACTCAAGAACTACGTCAACGACCATCGCTGGTGTGACGTGGAGTTTTACGGCGACAAGATTCCCGTGCGCATGAGCGTCAATTTCCTTTCGGGGACGGACGCCGGAGAATTCAGCGCGCAGGTGGTGGTCGATGCCCAGCGCCGCACGTGGAAAGACGGGAGGCCCACGCAGATGACGTCCCTCATTTTTCGGGCGATGGATGCGAGGTGGTCGTTCAGCTATGTGCGTGGCACGCCCTTTACACACGATGAATACCAGTACAACGAGATCACGAGCTTCATCGACTTCTACATGTATGTCATCCTCGGAATGGATTTCGACAGCTACGAGCTGCTGATGGGCACGCCCTACTATTCGAAGGCGCTCACCATCGCCCAGCGCTCGCAGTCGTCGCGTCAGGCGGGCGAATGGCAGGGACAAAGCAACCAGTACAGCCGCATGAACCTGATCTCCGAACTGCTCAACGCGCAATACGAGAATTACCGCGAAGCCTTGTACTGGTACTTCTACGAGGGCATCGATTTCATCGAGACGGAAAAGGAAATGGCGCAACGGGCCATTGCCAAGGCGGTCGAACTCATCGCCGACATTCTGGCGCGATCGAACGCCCGATCCATTTTGATTTCGATGTGGCTCGAATCGAAAGCCAGTGAATACTGCAAACTGCTCGAGGGCTATGGCCAGCGCGCACAGCTGATGAACCTGATGGCACAGGTTGATCCAGCACGACAGCAGGTGTACAGGCAATGTGCGTTCTGACATGGCGTCTCCCTGACGCTGGAAGTGATCCCTGATTTTCGCGTGTGATGCTTTCGACCGTTTTTTCCTGTCGCCGACGCTCCGTCACTCCCGGTGTTCGAACATCCGGCGCAGCACCTGGCGCTCCGCAGTGCGATCCAGCGCGAGCATGAGCTTGATCCGCGCCTTCTGTCCGTTCAGGTACGGAGCGAAGATCACGCCGGCGGCGTGCAGGTTTCGACCCGCCCCGTAGTATCCGTACACATCGTCGGTCACGCCGCGGGGACAGCGCGAGACGAGCACCACCGGGATACCTGCTTCCAGCACTTCCAGAATACCGTCGAACGCAAGCGGTGGCACGTTGCCCGTCCCCATCGCTTCCACCACCAACCCGCGCACCTTCCCCGTCACGCAACTGCGAAAGGGAATGATGTCCATGCCCGCGTAGCATTTAAGAATGTGCACGGGCTCGACCGGTGTGGCCAGGCCGATGTGGTCATGGATGAAGGGCCTGCGGAGGAATACCGGACGTCCTTCAAATATCCGGCCGACGGGTCCGAAATCGAAACTCATGAAGGTATCGCGCTGCAGTGTGTGCGTCTTCGTCACCTCGCTCGCGGCGTTGATCTCGCCGCTCAGACAGGTCATCACCCCGAGACCGCGGAACTGCCCCGACATAACCACCAGCATGGCGTCGCGGATGTTGGCCGGTCCGTCCCACTCCGGATCCTCGCTGTGGTTCATCGCCCCGACCAGCAGCACCGGCTTGTCCGTGTCGAGCACGAGATCGAGAAAATAGGCCGTCTCCTCCAACGTGTCTGTTCCATGCGTGATGATCACGCCTTCGACATCGTCGCGCGCGCATTCCGATGCGGCGAGCAGGGCGATTTCCTGCATCATCGCGGGAGTGATATGCGGCCCGGGATGCTTGCCGTACTCCCTGAATTCGATTTCCGCCAGTTCGCGCACTTCGTCCATCCGCGCGAGGATCTGGTCACCGCTCAGCGACGGCACCGCCCCGCCGGTGACGGGATCGATGGTCATGGAGATGGTGCCTCCGGTGAAAATCATGACAACGCGTTTCACGATGTACTCCTGGTCAAGGAATTCGCTGATGGAATATGTTCCGCAATCGAGACAACGACGCGGAGTTCGGCGAGCAGTGGAAACGGCCAGTCGTCTGCCATCACACGAAGACGGACCGTACCTTCCTGCACGCCGTTTGTGATGAACAGCAGTTCGTGGTCACCGGGCTCCAGCCGTCCAAGCGCGGAACCCTCGAGAAGCACGGCGCGCAGCGGCACCTGCATGAAGGGGATGACACCGCCCATGCGGTTGATTGCCTGAGCGCGAATGCGCGCGGTGTCGGGAGCGCCGACATAAAGCGTGCCTCGTTCGATCTCGAGTTCGTAGCGCACGGGGAGCAGAAGCCGGTTCCAGACAAAGAGCCCTGCCGCGATCAGTCCGACCACGGCGATGACGGCAATCGTGCCGCGTCTGCGGGATACCCGCGTCGTGTGTTCGAGTTCGTCTTGCATGAATTCCGATGCCTGTGTGCGTTTCCCTGCCATCGAAGTCCGCGGGCTGTGGTTCGATCCTGTTCCAGCGTGCGTGAACCTGCTGCACCCTGCGGTGACCTGCTGCACCCTGCGGTGATCTACGATGTCCAGGACCCAAATTATCAGGCACGACATCACAAATCAAGGACAAAAGAAATGAAAACGCTCATCCCCGTTTTCTCCCTGCTCCTGTTCGCCGGAATCGACCTGTCTGCACAACCGCGACCGGAAGCCGGAGGGTGGCCGCGACGATGCTAGGCAACCGCCGGCAGTGCCTCGCACAGCGCTGCGGCGACCGCGCGCTTCAGATCCTGCATATCCATGTCCTCCACCGTCGCACCGGCCGCAAGCCGATGCCCCCCTCCGCCGAAGCGGCCGGCGATGTCGTTCACACTAATACCACCGCGGGAGCGAAAGCTGACCTTTATCTGTCCTTCGAATTCGGTGAGTGTCGCCGTGGCTTCCACGCCGCGGATGGCCAGCCCCATATTCACGACATTTTCCACGTCCTCGATGTTGGTCCCGGTGCGCGAGAACATTTCCCCTGTCACTGCGAGCAACGTCACCCTGCCACCGCAGTGCTGTTCCATCCCGGCCATGATCATGCCGAGAAGCTGGGTTCGCCGTATCGGGTAGTCATCGAAAATACATTGGTACGTTGCGGTTGGATCGACTCCCGCTTCGAGCAGCCGCGCTGCGATGCGATGCACCTTGGGAGTCGTGCGGTCAAAACGGAAGGAACCCGTGTCGGTCAACAGGCCGACATACATTCCCAATGCGACAGGATGGGTGATTTCCATCTCCCCGGCAGCAAGCACGTCGTAGATGATTTCCGCCGTGGAAGAAGCATCAGGGACGCTGCAATACACATCGGCGAAGGGCTTCGGATCGAGATGGTGATCGATCACCATTTTCCGCGCACGTGAAGAGCGGAAGGCCTCCTCCATCTGACGCACACGGCGGATGTCGTTGAAATCCATCGCGACAAGCAGATCGGCTTCCGCCAGCAGCGCGTCGTGTGACTCGGAGTCATACACTTCGATGGCCGCCTCGTCGAGAAAAGAGAGATTTTCCGGAGCGGCGTCACAGTTGACGATGCGCACGTCCTTACCCCGGGCGCGCAGCGCATGAAACAGAGCATATTCACTGCCGATGGCGTCGCCGTCGGGATTGGTGTGCGCAGTGAGAACGATGTGCTGCGCCGCAAGCAACTCGCGTGCACAGGATGCGGGATCGATGATATCGATATGGGTGTCGGTCATTCCATCTCCTCGAGTTCCGCAGCGAGCAGCTGCTTTTGATGCAGGTCGGCATACAGACCTTCGAGCGCCACAAGCTCCTCATGGGTGCCCTGTTCGCTGATGACGGCGTCCCGCAGGACAATGATGTGATCGGCATGCTGTACAGTGGAGATGCGATGGCTGATCAGGATGCTGGTGCGTTCGGCCATGACCTCGCGCAGGCGTCGCAGGATGTCCTCCTCGGTATGCGTGTCAACGGCAGACAGTGCGTCGTCGAGAATCAGTATCGACGGACGCCGCAGCACGGCGCGGGCCAGGCTGACGCGCTGCTTTTGTCCTCCCGAAAGCGTGATGCCGCGTTCGCCGAGCATGGTCTCGTAGAGACCGGGAAAATCCTGCACGTCCTTGTCGAGTTGGGCGACCCCCGCTGCCCAGAGGATGTCCTCCTCCGTTGCGCCGTCCACCCCGTAGGCGATGTTGTTGCGCAGGGTGTCCGAGAACAGGAAAGTTTCCTGCGTCACATAGGCGATATGCCTGCGCAGCACTTCCACGGGAATGCGGCGGCTGTCCATGCCGTCGATGCGCAGCGTGCCACCGGTTATGTCATGGAGGCGGGGGATCAGGTTCACGAGAGTGCTTTTCCCCGAGCCGGTCAGTCCGACAACACCCAACGTGGCGCCGGCCGGGATGTGGAGATCAATACCGGAGAGAATTTCGGGGCCTGCGGCCGTATAACGGAAATCCACATCCTCATATCGGATATCTCCATCGATATGCGAGACGGTGTGGTCGGTATCCTCGTTGTCCTTCATCTCGGGTTCTGAATCGAACACATGCTCGAGTCGTTTCATCGAGGCGGAGGCACGCTGGATCAGGCTGACCACCCACCCGATGGCGGCCATCGGCCAGATCAGCATGCCGAGATAGATGATGAACTGCGTCAGTTCGCCGAGTGTGAGCCGGCCGGAGATGACATCGAGACCGCCCATGTAGATGATCAGGATGATGGAAAATCCGACGAGCATGCCGATGATGGGCATGAACAGCGACTGGATGCGCACCATACGCATGTTGCGCACGCGGTACTCCTCGCTGAGCGCGTGGAATACCCCGATCTCGTGTTCCTCACGCAGATAGGCCTTGATCACGCGGATGCCGGAAATACTCTCCTGCGTCCGCGCCGTCAGCGCGCCGTACTGCGCCTGGATTTCCTCGTACCGCCGGTGGATGAGCGAACCCACCTTGTAGACGGCGAAGGAGAGAATCGGCAATGGAAGCAGACCCCAGAGCGTGAGCATCGGATGAATTTCGACAAGCAGCCAGACGATGATCACGAAATTGAACAACGTGTTGGCGGAGTACATCACCGCCGGACCCACGAACATGCGCACGGCGGAAATGTCGTTGCTCGAATACGCCATCAGGTCGCCGGTGGTGGTCGTGTCGAAGAAGTTCTGCGACAGTTTCATCACATGGGAGAGAAAATCGCTGCGCAGGTCGTACTCGATCAGCCGCGAGACAACGATGATCGTCTGCCGTGTCAGATACAGGAACACACCACTGAGCAATGCCACGCCCACGATCATCAAGGCATATTGCAGCAGGGTTTCCGAAGTGAGATCCGACTGCAGGCCGTCGACGGCGTCGCGAATGATGATGGGTGCGATGACGGCGAA
>JAGTUZ010000256.1 GCA_018224415.1 Bacteroidota bacterium
ACAACCACCATGCCGGCAAGCACGAGTGCCGCCGACCGCCAGAGTCCGTCGGCGGTCGGTATGCGCGAAGGGAAGGCCAGCGCCACAATGATGAGGGCGGAGAGCATTCCCGTGACGAGATACACGATGGCGCGGTAATGTGGGGATGGGGGATTCCAGGGAGTCATGCGGGCTCTCCTCGCGGGACGAGTCATGTTCTACAGAGCGGGTCGTGGTCTACAGGGCAAGACTGATCGAGATGTCCGTCACCATGCCGATGCCCGCGTGCAGCAGCAGCGGCCAGAGGATCGAACCGGTGCGCAGCGCCAGCCATGCGAACATGATGCCGCCGACGATCGAGGAATACAGTTCACCCGTGGGATAGCCGATGTGCCAGAGCACCGAAGGCATCACCGAGACGAGCAGGGCGGGAATGTCACCCAGCGTCTCCCGCAGGCTGAACAGCAGAAAACCGCGGAAGAAGAATTCCCAGGCGACGTAGAACAGAAGGATGCGCCCGATCGCGTACGGAAGGAAATCCGCCACCGACCGCGACGCGGTATGGTCCACCGGATAGACGGCCTGCATGTCGGGCAACTCCGCTGCGGGCAGCAGAAGGACAACCGCGATCACGGGCAGCAGGATGCCTACCGCCGCGAGGCCGAATTTCCAGTCACCGATGGTCACGCCGAAGCGGGAAATCGGCTGTGATTTCCAGAAGAGGAAAATGAGCGCGAGAGGCACGAGGCCGAACAGCAGCATGGTGCAGGAGTGATAGGTCCATGCCCGCGCGGTTTCGCTGTCGAGAAACGAGAGCTGGGCAAGCGTGTCGACCCCGCAGGCCTGCCGATGCACCGTGGTGAGAATGATGGCCGCGAGCAGGGCAATGGCCGTGCGCGCGTCGTCACGCGTCATGTTGGTGGCCTGCGGAAAAAGGAAACGCAGGTTCATTTTCTTGCTCCCTTGCGACGTTCCGTGCGCAGCCAGTCCATGGTCTCGGCGACGGCCTGTCGCATCGGCGTGGGCGCATAGCCGATCTCGCGTTCGGCCAGCGCGCTCGTGCACAGCCAGTCACCGAAGAACGTGCGCACCCAGCCCGGCGTCAGCGGCGGCTCGATGATGCCCATGTTTCCGAGACGCTCGAGGACGACCGCCGCACCGTGTGCGAGTCCCTGCGGCACGGGAACGAGCCGGCGCCGCTTGCCCGAGGTCTCGGCCAACAGGGCGAAGAATTCGTCGAAAGTCAGGTTCTCCCCGCCGAGAATGTAATGTCCTCCCGTGCGGCCGCGCTCCATGGCGGCGATGCAGCCCTGGACGACGTCGGCGACATAGACATAGTTGCCCGCGGCCGTCCCGTCGCCGGGCAGCAGGCGCCAGCTGCCGTCGAGATACTGCTTCATGAGGATGGTGGTGGAATTGGCCTCGGTCAGGTGTCCCGGACCGAACACGCGCGTGGGATGCACGATAACGACGTCGAGGCCGTCGGCAAGGGCGCGTTCGACCACACGTTCGCCGTCGATTTTCGATTCCTCGTACAGGGTCATCGGCGGAATGCCGCGCACGGTTGTCTCGTCGACAGGCCTGCCGTCGGAAGGACCGTACACCATCACCGTCGAAGTATATACGACGCGGCGCACGCCGAGCGCGCGGGCCTGGGCGAAGATGTTCTCCAGCGCGTCCCGGTTGATGCGATGCACGTCCTCCGGTCGGCGCGCCCAGTTCTTGGCGAAAGCCGCAAGATGATAGACACGGTCACATCCGCTCATGGCAGCGCGCACATCGTCGGGAGAATGCAGTTCGCCACGGAACACCGACACCGGTGTGCCTTCGAAGGCGGAAAGGTCCGAAGTCGGGCGTCCGAGTACATGCACGGATTCTCCACGCGCCAGCAATGCCTCGACAAGCCGCGCCCCGATGAAACCGCTTGCTCCGGTCACGAGAACGTTCATAACGCACCTCACATCTTGAAACGGGTTGACTCGATCGTTCGGCGTCCGTCCGGACGCCGCATCCCTTTACTGCCCGCCGGTCTGGCGATGACCGCGCGGAATGGTGTTCACGGCATCCGCTCGCGATCCGGTTCGCCGTCCTGCGAGAAGAACGAACAGGCACCCGAGCCGCGGATGCCACGGGCGATGCCGCAGCCGGCGAATACGATGACGGCGACGGCAAGAACAATGGCGGTGGTGTAGGCCAGGGCGATCAGAATGTCGGAGGAAAATAGCGTATCCATGGCGTTTGCTCCTTGCTTGTGGACAGCGAGCGGATGAAGTACTCGGGGACAAGCTACAGCACTCCGGGGGGAGTCCTGTCACGGATTTGTCATGAATTTGTCGAAGGATACGAGAAAAAAACCTGAAATGCTATTTCCACTCCGCAGCCGGACGACCGAACCACAGCCAGCCGATATAGTCGACCATCGGGGGCTCCGCACCCAGCTCGCGCAGGCGGGCGTTGACCTGTCCGCGATGATAGCTGCTGTGCAGCAGCACCTGGAGCATGGTCTCGTGTACCGTGGTTTCCTCGGGCTTGTGTGCATAGCGCTGTTCCATGAAGCGTGACCATGGCACGGTGATATTCTGCTCGAGGCGGTCGTCGGTGAAATCCGGCATGAGGTCGAAGACTTCCTTGTGATAGGTCCGTCCCCAGTCCGCGAGCTGCTGCATCGACACGAAATGTTCGCGCTTCGGCATGGCGATGGGCGTCGAGGTCCACACCGCGAGAAAGGCCCGCTGCACGGAATGGATGTGATAGAACAGTTCAGTCACACGGTTGTCGCCGGCTGCCGCCTCGGTTTCGAGTACGCTGTTCCAGACCGTGGCGTCGGCCCAGTGCATGTGGTGGAAGAGGTCCTTGAGCATGTGCATGTGGGTAATGGGGATAAGGGTTGTCGTGAATATTCAACGATCGAGCCACGCGCGAAACGCCGCCGTGCGTTCAACGCTCACCAGGGCTTCCACGCCTTTCGGTTCGGGCGGGTCGAGGGTGAGGCGGATGCGTGAACGCGACCACGCGTGCATCGCGGTGATCGATCGCATGTTGACAATCATCTTCCTGTTAATACGGAAAAAAGTATCATCCGGCAACTCTTCCTGCAGGCGATCGAGGCTGCGGTCGAGCGGCAGCAGTTGTCGCTGCGTGCTCATGCAGAACGTGTTTTTCTCCATCGCGTAGCAATAGGCGATGTCCTCAACGCGCAGCTGCTGCAGCTTCTGACCGACCTGGATGAGGAAGTGACGCCGCCGCTCTTCCGCGGGCGGAGCGAGCTGTTGCAGCAGCGAGGCCAGACCGGCCATCTGTTCCGTTTCCGCGCCCGATCCGTGATGGAGATCGCGGTATTTTTCCAATGCCCGGCGCAGCTCCTCGCGCCTGATGGGCTTGAGCAGATAGTCGACGCTGTTGACGCGAAAGGCCTCGATGGCGTATTCGTCGTAGGCGGTGGTGAAGATCGCGGGAATGCGCAGGTCGAGACGGCGGAAGATCTCGAAGCTCGAACCGTCCGAAAGGTGGATGTCGACCAGCAGCAGATCGGGCTGGTTGTCGCGCAGCCAGGCACAGGACCGCTCGACGGAGGGGAGGGTGGCAAGAATACGGAGTTCCGGATCTATTTCTTCCAGAAGCTGCGCCAAACGCGCCGCGGCGGGAGCTTCGTCTTCAATGATGGCGACGGTCATGGGTATTGGGCCTCGCTCATGGGGTTTGGGCCTCGCTCATGGGTAATGGGCCTCGATCAGGGGGAGTCGTGCGACAAATCGGTCCCCGGTCATGGTGATGTCGGGTTCGCTGCCGGAGATCAGGGCGTAGCGGCGTCGCAGGTTCTCCAGCCCGATGCCGGTGCGTCTGCCGGAGCGCGCGCCGGGGCGCTCCTGCCGCGGCTGCAGCGTGTTGCCCACTTCCAGCATGCCGTCGACGGTGCGCAGGGTGAGGAGCAGCGGACGCTCGGGCGTGGCGCTGTTGTGCTTGAGGGCGTTTTCGAGCAGCGTCTGCACGGCGAGCGGCGGCACGAGGCGTTCGAGCAGCCGGCTGTCGATGTCCATCTCCGCCGAGACGCCGTCGCCGAAACGCACCTGCTGCAGCGCAAGATAGTCACGCGCGAAATCCATCTCTTCCCGCAGCGTCACGGCGGGTCGTTCGAGCACGTCGAGCGTGTAGCGGTAGACAGCGGAGAAATCCTCGACAAAGATCTGCGCCCGGCGGTCGTCGCGGCCGATCAGCGACGAGAGCGTGTTCAGGGCGTTGAACAGGAAATGTGGATTGAGCTGCTGCTTGAGCGTCTCGAAGCGCAGGCGCAGGTTTTCCTGTTCGAGCGCGGCGGCGTCGCGTTCGGCATCGCGTCCGCGCCGGTACCAGAGCGTCGCCTCGATCACTGCCGCCACCACCAGGTTGATCACCATGGTGATCAGCGCATTGTTCACCGCACTGCGCGCAAACCCCTCGGGATAGGGCGAGACGAGATGCGCCGCGACGGTCACGGTTGTTCCAAACAGCGCACCGATTGCCGCTACCGCCAGCACCTCCGCGGCGACGCGGGCAGCGGGTCGCGTTTCCCAAGTGAAGCGGCGGTCGAGCAGGCGGATCATCCGCTGGTCGGCCAGGAAGAGCAGCACTCCGAAGATGAAACTCAGTGCGCTGCCGAAGGCGAGGCGGACAATGAACTCCGCGACGCCTCCGATGCGGATGAAGCCGGTCGCCTGGTTGTAGCCAATGATCACGAGCTGGACGAACAGCGCGGCGGCGAGAATGACAAACAGAACGGAACGCGTGACTTTCATGATGCTTCTCCAAATGTAGAGATTCCGCTTCACAATTGCGCCGCACCCCGGTGAGGGTGCGGCGCGTGACGGGTCGGAAGGAATCAGGGCGGATGCCGCCCGTCGCGTCAGAACAGGCCGTAGCCCAGCTGCAGGCCGGCGCTCCATTTCTGGAATACCGTTTCCGGTGTGCCGAGCAGCTGCACCGGGGAGGTGTTGCGGTAGCTGGCCACGGCACCGAGCCAGACGCGTCCCGCGATGCGCACCTGCAGTCCGACCGACGGCTCGAAGAACGCGAACTCCGTACGGTCGATGGTTTCCTCGGTCCAGAGCTTCTCCGTGCGGAAGTCCTTGTCGTAACGGTACACCGCCTCGCCGTAGCCGGTGGCCACGCCAAGCGAAAGGATCACGTTGTCGCCAAGACCGAACCAGCGTTCGACGAACAGTCCGCCGTAGGCTGCTTCGAAGCGGTAGCTGCCGTCATTGACGAGTTCGCGCAGCGTGTGGTCGTAGTTGAAGGCCGAGCCGGTCAGTCCGATCACCCAGCGGCGGTCAACGGTGAAGGCACCGCGCAGGTCGAGCGTCGCCGCGTCGTCACCGAACAGCGTGGTGTAGCGACCGCCCACGCCCAGTGCGAGTCCGATCTCGTGACCGCCGGACGTCGTGAAGATGCCGCGGGACGTTTCCTGCGCCGACGGCGTCGATGTATCCTGCGCGAGGGCGGTTGTGGCGATGGCTGTGGTGGTAAAGAGAATGATGGCGGCGAGAGTGAGAAACTGTTTCATGTCGATCTCCGGATGCTTGTGTGTGAAACCCTTACGGCGTCTGTCTACGGCAAAGATGGAGCACGGATGCAGCGTGGGAAACTCATTCCCGACGAACCCGCAGACGGGACGGACGAGCACGCATATCGCAGCGACGAGCCGTGCGGTCGTTGCCCGCGATTCCGCATCGGGAATCGTTTTGCCCCGCAGCGCAGGCCTTCCCCTCTGTTGGGCGCGTTAACAATATTTTGCTCTTTTGCTCCCTCATGGATTGAATGGTATATTCTCCCAGTCGCTCTCATATTGCAGACCTGTCATGCCCGACCGATCTCTTATTTCGCCACGCTGGTGTGGGCCGATTCCAGGTTTCCACATCCTGTTCATCTTGCCGGCGTTTGCCAGTACCGCAACCGCCGCCGCACAGAGTGGCGGAAATAACGGCAGCAGTGGCGGCATCGGCGGACTGCTGTTGTTCGCCGTCGCATCCGCACTGCTGTTGCTCGCGATCATCGGCTGTGCCGTGATGTGCCGCCGCCGTCGCGCGCAATCGGATCAGGAGGGACTGCTCTCGCATCGCGTCGACGCATTGCAGCAGCAGCTGATCGAGCGGGAGAAGCTCGCCTCGCTCGGACAGCTCACCGCGGGCATCGCGCATGAAATCAAGAATCCGCTGAACTTCGTCACCAATTTCTCGGATCTGTCGATCGAACTGATCGAAGAACTGCGCGGCACGACAAGCGAGGGTGAGCGAGAGGATATTCTTGCAGCTCTCGCGCAGAACCTCGAGAAAATCAGCGAACACGGACACCGCGCCGACGAGATCGTGCGCAGCATGATGCTGCACGCCCGTGGCGGAAACACCGCCCGCGAGAGGGCCGATCTCAACCGGCTGATTTCCGAATCGGCGCATCTCGCCTATCACGCCATGCGTGCGCAGCAGGACGGGTTCAACTGCACCATCGATCTCGAACTCGACGAACAGCTGCCGCAGCCTGCCATCGTGCGGCAGGACATCGGGCGCGTGCTGCTCAACATCCTGCAGAACGCCATGCAGGCCGTGCACGCCCGCACGCGAGCCGGCGAACCGGGCTACGAACCGCGTGTCGCCGTCACGAGCGAACACGCGGGTGACCGCGTGCGCGTGCGCATCCGCGACAACGGTCCCGGCATTCCCGAGTCCATCCGTGCACAGATCTTTGAACCTTTCTTCACGACCAAGGGAGTGGACAAAGGCACCGGCCTGGGACTGGCCATCGCCCGCGACATCATCACCGCCGAGCACGAAGGCAGCATCCATTTCGAGGACGCCGCGGAAGGCGGCACGGAATTCGTCATCGAGCTGCCCGTGCGTGCGGGGAGCCCCGCGGAGCCACCGGTGGGAGAGATGCCGTGACGATTAGCAGGATATCCATGTCCGCTGTGACGATGCTGTGTCTGCTTGGGCTGCTGCCGTTGCATCGCATGGCTGCCCAGGAGTCCGAAGGAAGCCGGGATTTCGAGCGCGGCATCCCTGCCATCATCAATTACAACACCTCGGCAAACGGTTACGACGCGAACAATTTTTCCATCATCCGCGATTCCCGCGGTGTGCTGTTCATCGCCAATGTCGATGCTCTGCTCGAGTGGGTGGACCCGACGTACTGGCGCTGGCACACCACGGACTTCGACAAGCCCTTGCTGGGACAGCCCGTCTTTTCCGTGGGGATGCTGGCGAACGGAACAGTCGTGTACGGATCGAAGAAATCATTCGGTTTTGTCACGATCAGTCCCGATGGGAAACTCAAGCTGGAATCACTGAACAATCGCCTGCCTGAGGCTCAACATCCGACGACCTGGGTGAGTCAAATCGCCGTGATCGGATCGGTGGCATGGTTCAAAAGTGACAGCTTGCTGTACTCCTGGAACGGCAAGGAGGTCGGCGTCGTTGCCGCATCCGCCGCCATCATGTATCTCGGAGAAGTGCATGGTCGGCTGTATGCCCAGGTCGAGGGGGTGGGATTGATGGAGATGGTCAACCAACGGCTCATTCCAATCCCGAAGTTGGATGCACTCAAGGACCCGGAAAACCGGGTTCAAGTTTTCCTCCCGGCCGGAGATCGTCGCACGCTGCTGTACACGAGGCAATCGGGCTGGCTGTGGCTCGAGGATGGAACACTGACGCCGGCATGGACGCGGGAGATCCGTCGCAGGCTGCCCGTGGAGCCGACATGCGGCATCGTGCTGCGCGACGGGAGTTACGCGTTCGGCACGAGCAGGGACGGCATCTGGATCGTTCGCCGTGATGGGCGCATTTCGATGATTCTCGACGAGAGTACCGGACTGCGGGACGAGGCGGTACAGGGACTCTATCAGGATGACGAACGCATTCTCTGGGCAGCACTTGACAATGGCTTCGCACGCATCGACTGGCCGGCAGCCACGACGAGGTTCGGCCGCTCCTCCGGGATCAAGGGTCGGATCACCGCGATCACCCGCTTCAAGGGTCAGCTCTACGCCAACAGCACCACGGGTACCTACCGTCTCGAACCTGAGCCTCAGGCTTCCGCCGTGCCGACCGGCGTGCTTCCTCGCTTCGTGGAGGTCGCGAACACGCCGCCTGAGGCGATGGACATGCTCGATTGCGGCGATGAGCTGCTGCTTTCCTATGCCCAGGGAGTATTCGGTTACGATGGCAGGCGATTACGACTCCTGTTGCCCGGCAGCTCCCGCGTCCTGTTCCCACTCGATGCCAGGCACGACAGCATTATTGTCACCCGGGTGGACGGAATGAAGCTGCTTTGTCGTGATGGTCGTTCCTGGTCCTCACAGGAGTTTTTACCCGGCTTTCCCGCGCTCGACTCGGTGATGATACTGAGTCTCGTTCGTTCCGCAGATCAATCGCTTTGGATCTCCTCCCTGTCACACGGCTTGTATCGCATCCGGATTGGTGATGGTGTTACCAAGGCGACGGTCAAACACTACCCTCTGTCTACCAGTCTTCCGCGGTCTGCCACCGCATTGTATCAACTGGACGGTCGCATTCTGGTTGTCAGCGATGAAGAGGACGGCTATATCCTTGATCCGTCAAGCGAAACGTTCACGCCGGCTTCCACGCTGTACCGGACGATGGGGTATCCTCGCGAAGCAGCGCCCGTCAGCGTGACAAGGCTTTCCGATCAGAGTCTGTTGCTTGAACTGATCGACTCTTCCCGCTGGTATGGTATCGCAACGGCGACCGCAACGTCCGGCATGACGTTCGAAAGGCTGCCGGCGCTCTTCCGCCAGATTCTTCATTCCTCCCATGCCGATTCCAATGGAGTGTGCTGGTTCGGCGGCGAGGAGTATCTTTTTCGCCACGACCTCCGGGCGAGGCAATACGTCCCCCCACCATCGCGCATGCTCATTCGCGAGGTCTATAACGCCGACCTCGCATTCTACCATGGAAACTGGCCCAGCGAGGAAACGGAGGTAACCGCCCCCTTCACGAATTACGGTGTGACGCTCATCTATGCGGCGACACGGATGAAATATCCGGAACAATTGCGATACCGATGGAAACTCATCGGAGAGCAGGATGATTGGGGCAAGTGGACGGAAAAAACAACCGCCGAATTTCCCGGTCTGATGGAGGGGCGGTATACGTTCATTGTCGAAGGAATTGACACCTACGGGGACACGATCACGCAGGCCACGATCCGCATCCACATCACCCCGCCGATGCACCGTACGTGGTGGGCGTATGGACTGTACTTCCTCGGTGCCGCGGGATTGTTCGTGCTCGCCCTGCGTTTCCGCACGCGGCGGCTCGAGCAACGCGGACGCGAACTCGAGGCAACAATTCACGAACGCACCGAGAAGATCCAGGAGCAATCGGAGAAAATCCGCTCGCAGGCGGAAGAACTCGAAACGCTCGATTCCATCGTGCGCACGGTGAACAAGGAAGTGCGTCTTACCGATGTGCTGTCGGCCCTCCTGCAGCAGACCCTGCTGCTCTTCCCGGATGTGTCCACGGCCTTCTACATGCAGCGAAACACGGAGGACGGCCTTTTCCGGCTCGTGGCAAACGTCGGCGAACCAACCGAGTCGCTCGCCTCGCGGGCCTTCACCCTGTCGGAAATCATGGACGACAAGAGCAATTCGCTGCAGACTATCCAGGATGGCGTGTACGTGCTCCGCGGGGTCGAACGTGTCTGGAACGAACGCATGGAGATGCACGGCGGTGCGTCCAAGGCCTTCATGGGCATGAGCGACATGCAGCACGGTACCATCCGTGGTTTCCTCGTGCTCGGCTCCGACACCATCCGCCCGTTCGACGCCGATGACCTTCGCAAGCTCCTGCGTCTTCGTGAACATGTATCCTCGGCCGTGGCCAAGGCCCTCGCCATCCGCGAGCTGGAGTCGAAAAACGAACAGCTGGACCAGTCCAACCGCCAGCTGCGCGAGATGCAACAGCAGCTGATCGTGCACGAAAAACTCGCTGCGCTCGGCGAACTCACCGCCGGCATCGCTCACGAGATCCAGAATCCGCTCAATTTCGTCAACAATTTCAGTTCGCTGTCGCTCGAACTGCTCGACGAACTCGAGCATGACATGACCTCCATGCAGCGCGAGGAAGACGCACCAATTCTCGGACTGTTGTCCACCGTGCGCTCGAACTGCGAACGCATCCGCGAGCACGGCATGCGTGCGACGTCCATTGTCCGCGCCATGCTGATGCACACGCGCAAGGGCAGCGGCCGGCGCGAGACCGTGGCGCTCAACGAATTCCTCGACCAATTCGTGCTGCTCTCCTACCACGGCATGCGAATGCTGCATCCCGAGCACGACCTGCGGCTGCACACCGAGTACGATCGTGGCATCGTCTCCGTGCACATCCTTCCACAGGAGATGAGCCGCGTCATCGTCAACATCTGCAACAACGCCTGGGAAGCCGCGATCGAACGCGCCGCACGCGACAACGCGCAGAGCCCCGAAGTGCATGTCCGCAGCGAAGTCAATGGCGACCGCGTGTCCATCGTTGTCCGCGACAACGGCGACGGCATTCCCGAGGAATTGCACGGCCGCATCTTCGAACCGTTTTATACAACCAAGCGCAGCGGCAACAACGCCGGACTCGGACTGTCGATGAGCTACGAAATCGTCACCCAGCTGCACCAGGGCACGCTCGCCGTGCGCTCGGAAGTGGGTGTCTACAGCGAGTTTATCATCGACATCCCGAGAAACGACACGTTGCCGTCCACGTGAGGTTCCACACTCAAAGGGACCAGGTCGTTTAGATGTCTGACTTCCAGATGACCTTGATCTTTTTTCCCGGACCCGGTTCCCCACCGGGGTAGGCAAAGACCATCGGATACGCCCCGACCGTTCCCATCTCCGGGTCGTCATCAGCCACCGCCCGCTGCGGCTGGTCATTCTCACATGGTCGGGGATCGTCGTATTCGTCGATGAACGTGAAGTACAGGGTGATCGTCGTCATGCCAGCGCTATCCAATGGCATCCAGTCCGCCTGCCGATCGATGGGCGGCGTCGCTACCACGCTGGACGGAAGATGTACTTCGATGGGGACGGGGTGCACGCCCCCTTGCATGCAGCAGGTTGCATTGCTGAGCAGGGCCAGCGTGTCGCCATGCACCGAAGTCATGCGGATTTTCTCCACGATCGGATCGGCCTCGGATTCCAGTTCCAGGACGAAATGGTCAATCGGGAGGGCGGGGTCGTCCTGCACCGTGACCAGCACACCGGACGGATCGGGGCGGAAGGGGAATGCAATGCGATACCATGTGTTCAGGGACAGGGTCATGACGGATCCTCCTCTGGGGGAATTTGGGTAATGGAGATATGGGACGTGGAATTACAGCGAGCAAGGTAGGGTTATCCGGAACAACTGTCAAGTGTGAAAAAAACCAGCCTTGACATTGCCGCCTCCGGTCGCTAGTTTTTCGGAATACGATATCTTGTAACCCGAATCCACTTCGATGTGTCCAATCGCCTGAAATCCCACGCGCGAAAACCGAGCCATCATCCGTCATCCGTCATCCGTCATCTGTCATCCGTCATCTGTCATCTGTCATTTGTCATTTGTCATCAGCCATCAGCCCCGAGGGTCTGTATGTTCACGCGATTTCTTTCCGTCCTTCTCATCGCATTGACCGCGACGCTCACCGCCCAACAGCCGGCGGGGACCATGACCAACGATCACTGGGATTTCATCGGCGTGAACCGTTTGCTCATGTGGATGGGCAACAACGGTGGGATGGCACATGACCCGGTGGCATCGGGTCCAGGACTCGAGTGGCCGCGGGGCAGCGGCAGGTATCTCGCTTTCGCGCAGGGATTGGTGTGGGGAGGACAATCGAATCTGATGCCGCACGTCGGTGGCGCGACCTACCGCTACGGTTGGCAGGCGGGGCGCATCCTTCCCGATGGGACGCCCGCCGATCCGTCGGATCCTGCGAATCGCGTGTACCGCGTCCGCCGCTTCGACGCGGCCACATGGCCAGCCCTGTCACAGACGGAGCGCGCGTTATTCCTCCGCGACCTGGTGGA
>JAGTUZ010000257.1 GCA_018224415.1 Bacteroidota bacterium
GCTCTCCGAAGCCATCCAGGTAGCGATGGCATGATCGTAGCCCGCCGTAAGCGCAAACACTTTTGCGGCGAGACGCTGCCTGAGTTCGAGTGTCGTCTGTCCGGATTCGCGCACTGCCGCCGCAACGGTCTCATAATCAGACGGATTGCAGATCACGGTGACAGCGTCATGGTTTTTCGCAGCGGAGCGAAGCATGGAGGGACCACCGATGTCAATCTGTTCGATACACTCGGCAAAGGTGGCACCGGCCGCAACGGTCTGTTCGAACGGGTACAGGTTGATGACGATCAGGTCGATCAGCCCGATCCCGTGTTCTTCGACCTGACGCATGTGCGTGTCGAGATCGCGTCGTGCGAGCAATCCGCCATGGATCGCTGGATGAAGCGTCTTGACGCGGCCATCGAGCATTTCCGGAAATCCGGTCACGTCCTGCACGGGCGTGACGGGAATTCCGGCCTTCTGAAGCACAGAATATGTGCCCCCTGTGGAAATCAGACGCACATCGCTGTCTGCCAGCGCGCGAGCAAATTCAACGATGCCGGTTTTGTCGTAGACGCTTAACAGCGCGGTTCGGATGTTCTGCATAAAGGAAAACGGGTCAGCGGATTATGAACGGATGGAGGTTTTGTTGTCCCGGACCGTCACGCGGCCGTCAGCGAATAGCTGAAGGGACTCGGGATATATGCGGTGCTCGATCTCGAGCACGCGGGTAGCGAGACGTTCTGCCGTGTCATCGTCCGCAATGGGGACACAGCGCTGCATGACAATCGGACCGCGATCGTATTCTTCGTCAACAAGGTGTACGGTGGCACCTGAGACTTTGGCACCGGAGGCGATTACGGCCTCATGCACATGCCGACCGAACATGCCCTTCCCGCCGAACGAAGGGAGAAGGGCGGGATGGATGTTCGTGATGCGATGCCTGTAGGCAGAGACGACACCCGCCGGCAGCAGTTTCATGTACCCCGCAAGGGAGATGAAATCACAGCCGCACTTGGCAAGCTGTTCCTGCAACCACGAATCCTCGGCTTCTGCGGCGATTTCGGACAGCGACAGTGCGGGAATGCCGTGTTCTCTCGCAAAATCGAGCGCCCCGGAGGCCGCACGGTTGCTGATCACAGCAACGATCCGCGCATCCAGCTGTCCGTCCAGAATGGCTTGGTCAATGGCGCGGAGATTGGATCCTCTGCCGCTTGCGAATACTGCGAGATGAAGCATGTTGCTCCTGTCGTTGCAAGAAAGGAAAAATACACAAAAGGCTGCAGGCAAACAATGACGGGCCGTCCCGTTGGGTGTCGGGTCGAGCAGGGGGAAACGGATTCTCCCCGAAAACTGTTACATTTGTCAAGGACTGGAACCACCCCGCAAGAATACAGGAGTGTAAGAAATGGATTCCTTCGTTGGCCGCGAAACCATGTTGTTCGATTTCATGCGCGCGCATGGCTATCCGGTGTACCATCAAAGCAATCTCTTTGTCCGGGACGTACAGGCCGCGATTCGCGAGTACAAACGCGAGATCCTCAATCACGATGTCGGGACGGTCGAGGTAGACCGGCTGGCGGCCGAATTTGTCGCCGACCTTGAACGCCGGGGCATTCTCATACCGTTTCGCAATCAGACGTACATCCTGCAAATGGAGGAGTACCGGTTGCCACCTGTTGTGAAAGAGGAAGAAACGAAAGCGGCGGAGGCACCAGCGCAGGCACCGGCGCAGTGAAACGTATTGTCTTGCGCAGCCCCCATCCTGTTTGTTATGTTTGAATATAATATCGAATCACTTTATCTACTGGAGCGATACACATGTCCGAGCAGACCATAGACACCGCAATGCAGATCACCATGACCGAGAAGGCGGCGAAGGAAGTTCATACCATCCGCACCGAAAACGACATTCCCGAGAATTATCACCTGCGCATTGGCGTCAAGGGTGGCGGATGCTCGGGGCTGACCTATTCCCTCGGCTTCGATGGCGAAGTGCGCGACACTGATGAGATTCTCGAGATCAAGGGCGTCAAGCTCGTGATCGATTCGAAGAGCCTGTTCTATCTGGGCGGTACTGAGGTCGATTACTCCGACGGCCTCCAGGGTCGCGGTTTCGTGTTCAACAATCCCAACGCGGTGCGCACCTGCGGCTGCGGCTCGTCGTTCGGTTCCTGATTTCCCGAAGGTTCCGATCTGTTGTGCACTCCTGTCGGCGTCGACACAGGGTGTGCAATACAGTTGAGGACTGCATCTGAACAATGAATCAGCGCTGTGAACTCCGGTTCGCAGCGCTGATTTCGTTGGAAGGGGAATTTGTCAGTGTCCGTGCAGCATAGCCTGCTCGTAGGAGTTCTCATCCGAGACGATATGCCGGGCACGAAGGACGCTTGCGTCCAGAATGTAATCATGTTGCATCCGGGCCCGCTCGCCTTCGAGCTGGAATATGAACTCCCTCGTCAGCCGGGCACGTATGGCGTCCCAGGCGTCATCGAACTGTCGGGTCCCAAGCCTGCGGACCTCCTTATCCACGTCGTCGATGTGCCGTTGCCCGGCGCGTGAAAGTCCCTGTCGCACTGCTTCCTCGCGAACACTGCGCAGAGCGGTGGAAAGGGGGTCTCCCTCGCAGTCAGAAAGCGAATCCGCATACACACGAAAGTCCGCACGCACTGCACCGTCGATCTTCGGTCGCTTTGTAATGCCGGTCCGGTTGATGTGCCGCACGACAAAGGAGAAATAGGCGTCGTGCCGATCCAGGCAGGCAAGCAGGGGAGCCAGCGAATCACGCGTGAGAGTGACATCCGGGAGGATGCCGTTCGATTCGCGCACCGATCGTTTGAGTCGCAGGGTGTGGAATTCCGGCCCCTCCGCGACTGCCGAAACGCGAGACGCCCTGCCCTCGGGATACACATAGCGCTGGATGCATCGCCCGGAGGGGGTGTAGTAGCGGGATGTCGTCAGTTTGAGCCACGCGTTGTCATTGAGCGGGACCAGCGTCTGTACCAGACCCTTCCCGAAGGTGCGCTCGCCGATGACCACCGCTCGATCGAGGTCCTGCAGCGCACCAGCCAGGATTTCCGATGCGCTGGCACTGTGCGCGTCCACAATCACGACGATGGGGACATCAGCGTCGATGGGCTCGTTTTTCGCATGGTAGACACGCGCATAGGAAGGCTGTCGGCCTCTCATCTGCACGATCGGAGTGCCGGGTTCGACAAAATAGTCGGCCACGGCAACCGCGGCTTCGAGCAGTCCACCGGGGTTTCCACGAACATCGAGAACAATGCCACGCACGCTGCCGTTGTCGTTTGCTCGCCGGAGAGCCGTACTGACGCTGTCGACAAGGCTGCGGGAGAATCGTATGAGTTTCAGGTAGAGGATTCCGTCATCCGATATATCTGCGAGCGGCAGCGGATCGATGGAAACCGTGCGTCGAAGGACGCGCAGTTCGAGGGAGTCGGCGATGCCCGGCCTCCGCACCAGCAGTTGCACCGTTGTACCCGGTTGACCACGCAACAGCGATCTCAGGTCGCTCACACGCGAGGCACGCAGGTCCGTGGAATCGATACGGAGGATCTCGTCGCCGAGACGGAGGTTGGTCAGAGGCCGGATCTCGTCGTAGATGGACGCGACGACATGACTCCCGTCACGGTTGCGTACCTTGATTCCCAGGCCGCTGTATACGCCCCGCGCGAGCACATCGACTTCGCTGTTGTGACGCTCCTCGATCAGTTCCGCATAGGGGTCGAGCTGTTCGAGCATTCCCTTCACACCGGCGCGGAACAGTTCGTCGGCGGAAACATCCTCGACATATTCGTTGAGGATCGACTGGTAGACGGCCGCGAGCAGTTGCTCGCCACGCTGCATGCGCTGCACGGTATCTTCGACCATTGCGGTGAGCAGAAGCAGGGAGAACAGTGCGCCGACGACGCCTGCGATCCGGACCGCGCGTGATCGCGGTGTTTGCCTCCGCATGTTGTTGTGCGTTCTCATACGCTGGCTTTCTCCAATCCCGCGACAACCCAGCCCCAGATTGTTTCTGCAACATCGTCGGCGGGAGGCGTCCCGTCAATGACGCGAAAACGTGCGGGGGAGGTGGACGCGATAAACCTGTATCCGTTTTGAACTCTCTCGAAGAAGGCGTGGTCGGCACTCTCCATGCGGTCGCGCTGTCCGCTTCGGTCGTCGCGCCGCCGAAGGCTTTCCTCGATCGGAATATCGAGGAAAACACTGAGGTCCGGCATAAGGCCGTGCGTGGCCATCGCATGGACATGGTCGATGGCAGTGATGTCGAGACCGCGACCGTAGCCCTGGTAAGCCGTGGTCGAATCGTGGAAGCGATCTGCGATGACCACGGTTCCGCGACGGAGAGCCGGGATGATGCGCTCGATGACCAGTTGGGAACGCGAGGCGGAGAAAAGCAGCAATTCCGTGTGCGCGTTCATTTCTCCATGCCGCATATCGAGAAGCAGATCGCGGATACGCTCGGATATCTGCGTCCCGCCTGGCTCACGGACAATCAGCACCTCGTGCTTTTGCATCTCGAGTCTGCGTGCGAGCAGCTCAATCTGCGTTGATTTTCCCGAACCGTCGATGCCTTCGAACGTGATGAACATGGAAGCCTCCGAATCAGGACCGCGGATGGAAGGTGCGGTGTACCTCCTTGAGATACTCGCGGTCAACGTGCGTGTAGATCTGTGTCGTACCGATATCGGCGTGGCCGAGCATCTCCTGCACCGAACGCAGGTCGGCACCGCCCTCGAGCAGATGCGTGGCAAACGAATGCCGGAACGTGTGCGGGTGCACACCGGTGGAGATGCCGGCCATGGCGGCATACTTCTTTGTCATCGTCAGTATGCTCATCCGTGTGAGCGCTCCGCCGCGATGGTTGAGAAACACGGTACGATGCGGCTTCGCGCGCTGCAGCAGACGCGGACGCACCGTGCGAAGATATTCCTCGCAGTAGCGGCGCGCAATGGCGCCCATCGGAACGATCCGCTCCTTGTTACCCTTGCCAAACACGCGCACAAGTCCTTCCTCGAGCAGGAGTTGGTCGAGTGTGAGCGCCGTCAGTTCACCCACACGCATGCCTGTCGCGTACAGTGTTTCAAGCAGCGCGCGGTCACGCAGACCGAGCGGCTTCGAGAGGTCGGGCTGCTCGAGAATGAGGGACATCTCGTCCTGCGTCAGTACCTCGGGCAGATGGCGCACGAGTGTCGGGGTGTCGATCTGCTCGGAGGGATCGGACGGGCAGAGGCCCTCGGCGACGAGGAAGCGGTGGAGATGCCGGATGCTTGATATCGTGCGCGCCATACTCGAGGCCGCATAGTCTGCCCGATTGAGGTCGAGCAGAAAGTCGGTGATGTGTCTGCGCTCGATGACAGAAAGCGAGGTGACCGACCTCTTTTCGTCAGCGAGCCAGGTGAAATAACGCGTGACGTCAAGAAGGTATGCAGCGACGGAATGCTCGGAGAAGCCGCGTTCGAGTCGAAGGTAGTTGCGGAAACTGGCCAGCGCCGATCGCAGGGCAGGGGACATCTCAGAACGTATCCAGTTTTTTCATACGCTCCATCAACGCATCGGTCGTCGACGGGAGGTTGAGCAGTTTCGCCGTGCGTTCCGCGATCTTCTTTGCCGCGGCGGCATCCTCCTCGCTGGGATATTTGATGCGGCTGTGGTGAATGCCAGTGAGAATATTCAGGAAACTATGCTTGACGATGGAAATTTCACGGAACGTGAGATCGCATTCCTCCAGCTCGCCATCAGCCAGTCGCTTGGTCACGATCTTCTCGATGAGGACACGGATCTTCTCGATCGTAGGTTCCTCGATGGCGCGCGTGGCCGCCTCGATCGTGTCCGCCAGCATGACGATGCCGGTTTCCTTCGAATAAGGTTTGGGTCCGTGATACTGGAAATCCTCCAACAGGGGGTCGCTATCCCCGTGCGTCTTTTCCTTCTCGTAGAAATAGGAAACCAGCGTCGTTCCGTGGTGTGCGGGAATGAAGTCGATGATGCGATCGGGCAGATGGTGTTCGCGGGCCAGCTCGATTCCTCGCGCGACGTGATCGATGATCTTGCGCGCGCTCTGCCGGGGTTCGAGCGTGTCGTGTATGTTCTGGCTGCCAAGCTGGTTTTCGACAAAGCATTCCGGCTCGAGCATCTTGCCGATGTCATGGTAGTAGGCTCCCACGCGGGCGAGGATGGCGTTGGCTCCGATGGCCGTGGCAGCGGCTTCCGCCAGGCTGCCCATGACAATGCTGTGATGGAAGGTGCCCGGGGCCCGGGAGGAAAGATCGCGCAGGAGCGGATGGTTGAAATCCGAAAGTTCGAGCAGGGTCAGATCGGTGGAAATGCGAAAGACGCGCTCGAAAAATATCAGCAGTCCGAAGGTGAACACGGGAGAAAGCACGGCGTTGGCCAGGGCATACGCGCCTTCCAGCGCCATTTCCTCGGCGTCGACCGAGCGCTGCAGTCCGTTGACGAGGATGGCGAAGGCGTAACCGATGAATATAAACGAGAGAGACCGGAATATCTGCGATCTGTTCTTCACATCGCGGACGGTGTAGATGGCCATCGAACCCGCGAGTATCGATGCCAGAATGATCATGTACTCGTTCCCGCGCAAAGCGCCGACGAGAAAGGAAATCGATACGGTGGTGTAGAATGCCACGCGTGAATCGAATATGATTGTCATCAGCATCGCTGCGGTGGGCACGATGATCAGGTATTGTACCGGCCCCGTGACAGGCAATGTGAACGTGAGGTACGCAAGAAAGGCGATCAGAAGGATAATCACCGAGATAAGCAGAAGTCTTGAGTTGTCGTCGATGATACGCTTGCGGAAGAGGAAGATGTAAATGACGGGCAGGAAGAGAATGGCGGCGGTGTGTCCGACGCGACCGAGGAAGCGCAACACGATGTTGTCGTCGCCGCGCCGGTCGTTTTTTGCCCGGGTGTAAGAGTCGAGCTTGGATTTGAGTCCGGGCGTGATGCGCTCGTGCCTGCTGATGATGCGCTCGTTTTCCTTGACGATGCCGTCGGTGAGCATGACGTTGTTGATCGCCGCCTGGATCGCGAACTGTGTCTGCTCGTTGTTGTAGACGATATTGGGCTTGAGCAGGGGGTAGACAAGTGTGAAGAAAAATTCGACACGGGTGGAATCACCGCCGAAGACGTCCCCATACACGCGTTGCAGAAGCGAGGCCACATCGATATGGTCGTAGTAGTCCTTCACCGGACGCCGCAGTTCCGTCGTGCTGTCAATGCGGATCGCGAGCACGGGATGGCGGAATTGCGCCTTTTCCCTGTCCAGATAGCCGCGTTCGTAAATGCGCGCGATTGCCTGTCGCGTCCGCTCACGCACCGACGGTATGGAGCGGCGCAGATCCCCCTCGATGCTGCCGGTCAGCCAGTATCGCCAGGCGCGTTGGGAAAACTTTGCGGGAAAGGACGAGCTGCGCGAGGCAGCGCGCACGACACTGTCTGCCATCGCGATGACCTGTGTGTGCCGGGGATTTCTCGGAAGGCGGGAGCTGACCTGTTCCGTCGCGCGCAGCAGATAGTCGAATGTGCGGCCGAGAGTGTCCTGCATGGCCCGTTCGATCTGCGGTAGCCGGTCGAAGCTCAGTGGCGTGCCCGCTGCCGCTTTCTTCTGTTCTTCCTCGATCACCGCCGGATCCCGGAAAATGGAGAAGCCGAACGGGGCGATCAAATCCTCCTCGACCCATACGTCACCTTCCCGGTACTCGTATTCATATTCCAGACCGGTGGGGAAGAGCAAAGCGATCACGACGATGACGAATGCGCCCAGCGCGATGCGCGCGGCGAGACCATACTGCAGTGCGTGCAGGAATCCCTGTTTCTTCTGCTCATTCTGTGTTTGTTCTGCCATTGTATGCTACCGGATTCTGCCTTCGAGAATAATGCGGAGGAATTCGGCAACGCCTCCTTCGTCGTTGTCGAGTCGTGTCACGTAATCCGTGACGAGCTTCAGTTCCTGGATGCCATTGAGCATGGCGGCGGACACACCGGCAAATGTACACATTTCCACGTCGTTGGAATAATCGCCGATTGCAGCGCACTGCCGGCGTTCGATGTCCATCGCGTCAAGCACGTGCTTGAGTCCGACCGCCTTGGTGATATTCCGGTTTCTCACCTCGAGATAGAAGAGATCCTGCCCGCTGCCGCTCTGGTACATGCTGCGCTGCAGGCGCCGGCCGTGCCGTCGCGCGATGGCAACCGAAAGCTTCTGTACCGCTCGGTACCCGCCGCCCGCGCACAGGAGCACCGTGGAGGTATGATACGGACGAAGATCCCCGACGCGGATGATGTCTTGCTTCTCGCTGCGCAGATAGCGGGGAAGTACGGGCGCCTCCTCGAGCGAAACGATGCCGTCGGGCGTGAACAGGGACCATGAAAGTCCTTCGCTCTCTGGATGCAACGACACCTCGTCGGCCTTCGCGCAGACCTCGCTGGCCAGAGGGGAGGAGAAGAGGACGGAGCCTTCGGAATCCTTCACGAGCGCACCGTTCAGACTTATCACCGGAGAAGTACTGCCTATCTGGCGGGCGTAGCGCCGGGTGAAGGTGTCCGAACGCCCCGATGCCAGGATGATCCGGATACCCCGTTCGCGCACTTTCGCGACCATCTCGACAACATCGGGATGGATCTCGTTCGTTCTGGTGAGCAGCGTGCCGTCGAGGTCGCAGGCGATACAGCGGACGGAGGCCAGGCGCCGAAGACGGACGCCGCGAGTTTCAAAGAATCGCATCATGTCCTTGCACTTTCTCGAGGCGTGCCAGCATGTACCAGAGCAAGAGTGCACTGGTGACCGCGAGCGCCAGCCACAGCAGCATTTCGCCCACGGTTCCGAAGAATACCGCCCCGAACAGGAAAAGTACGGAATAGATCATCAGAACGCCAAGCAGCCATCCCGCTAGGCGGCTCAGGAATGCGCCCTCTGTGATGATGTCGGGATGCCGTTCGGCAATGCCTTTCCAGAAGCCGGTCGGACGGACCCTCCGATAGAAGGCGTCAAGCACGGACGCTTCCGTCGGACGTGTCAGCATGGTTACGGCGAGCCATACCACCGTGGTCACACCGACGATGAGAAACATGCTTTCCGGAAACACGATCAGCGGAGTCGGGGAGGAAGCGTTGACCAGAGCAATGCCGCCGTAGACGAGCGCTGGTGTCAGGGTGGCGGCGATTTCGCTCCAGGCGTTGACGCGCCACCAGTACCAGCGAAGCAGCAGCACGAGTCCAAGCCCCGCACCGCATTCGATGATGAACTGCC
>JAGTUZ010000258.1 GCA_018224415.1 Bacteroidota bacterium
CCACGGGAAAAAAGAAAAAATCGAATAAATATTTTGAAGAATCTTGACAGAAATTCGGACATGTCGTAGCTTGTTTTGATTCTCTTTGCGAGCACCTACTTCCCGCACTCACAAACGATCCTGAGCCCCATGCGCAATTGTGACGAAGCACCTTCACGCCTGCCAAGATTTATACTTGGTCTCGTTAAAAATAACCGCTCCCTGCTGTTTGGTCTGGCAACGGGTTTGCTGTTGTCGGGCTGTTATGCCTTTGTCGACGACGAGACACCTCCCGAGTGGAAGGATCCCGCCGGGACGCAGCAGGACGTCGCGGCCATCGCGGCCGGAAGCGGGGGTCCGGGAGCCTCGGTGTACAATGCGAAATGCGCGGTCTGTCACCAGATGACGGGCAAGGGTATTCCCAACGTGTATCCGCCACTCGCCGGTTCGCAACTCACCGCCGATGATCCGGCGCTTTCCATCCGCATCGTGCTGCATGGGTTCAACGGACCCATCGAGCGCAACGGCGCGAAGTACAACGGCGTGATGCAGCCTTGGAAAAACGACCTGAGCGACCAGGAGATCGCCGATGTGCTGACCTTCGTGCGCAGCAGCTGGGGCAACACCGCCACGGCGGTGACTCCCGAGCAGGTGAAGGAGCAGCGCGAAAAGACCAAAGGAAAGGTCGGCGCCTACACCGAGGAAGAACTCAAATCGTCGCTGTGAGTCAAGGCTCCGAGGAACATTTACGCACCGTGAACATGCACGCATCGATCGCACCCGCTAAGAGGCAGAACCGCAATGCTTGACTGGCTTCCTGAAAACGTCTCCGTGTTTGGCGAGGGAGTGGACCATCTCTTCTCGCTGATCTACTACATCTCCGTGGCGATCTTCATCCTCGTCAACGCGATTTACATCGCCTTCATCTTCCGGTACCGCCGCAAGCGCAAGGGCGAGCGCGCCTATTACTATCACGGCAACAACATCCTGGAGTTTTCCTGGACCGCCCTGCCGTTCGCTCTCTTTCTGTTCCTGGCGTTCTACAGCGACGGTATCTGGGAGGATATCAAGTACTCGGACAAAACGCCGAATCCGGATCTCGTGGTCGAAGTGATGGGACAGGCGTATCTCTGGCATTTCCGTTATCCCGGGTCGGACGGCATTTTCGGGCGGCGGGACAGCCGCTTCATGGCGACAACCAATCCCTTCGGCATCGATCCTGACGATCCGAATGGCAAGGACGATTATGTGACCATCAATTCGATGAACATCCCGGTCAACAAGACCGTGCTCGTGCACCTGTCGTCCATGGACGTCATTCACAGTTTCTTTCTGCCGAACATGCGCGTCAAGCAGGACGCCGTGCCGGGACAGTGGGTGGATGTGTGGTTCAACAGTATCAAGACAGGCAAGTATGAAATCGCCTGTGCCGAACTCTGCGGCAGCGGCCATTACCTGATGCGCGCCGTGCTTACGGTGCAGCCACAGGCGGACTTCGATACATGGATCGACGAGCAGTACGGCAGCGTGTCTGCGGCGCTGGTGGCCGCGGGTAGCCCCGACCAAAAGAACAGCAGCGCGCCGGCGGCGACCACCCCGGCCGTCCCAACGAAATAAGGCACAGCCAAACGCAACAAGGCACAGACAGATCATCCATGGAAGCAGCACTGCAGACCGATACCCACGCACATGGCGGAGGACACGCGCATCGCGAGTCCTTCATCCGTCATTACATTTTTTCGACCGACCACAAGATGATCGCCAAGCAGTTCATGTTCACCGCGATCATCTTCCTCTTCATCGGCGGCGCGTTCGCGCTGTTCATTCGCTGGCAGCTCGCCTATCCGGGCGAGCCGATACCCCTGATCGGACAACTGCTGCCCTCGACCTGGGTCAACGCCGACGGCGCGGTCACGGCTGAATGGTACACACAGCTGCTGACCATGCACGGCAGCATCATGATCTTCGCCGTGATCATTCCGCTGCTGGTGGGTACCTTCGGCAACTTCGCCGTTCCGCTCATGATCGGCGCCGATGACATGGCCTTCCCTTTCCTGAACATGGTGTCGTTCTGGCTCTTCCCACTGGCGGGAGTGCTGATGATGGCCGGTTTCTTTGTGGAAGGGGGAATGGCGGCCGCGGGCTGGACGGGTTATCCTCCACTGAGCGCCATCGCATCCATGGGACAAACCCTGTGGATCGTCTCGCTCTTCCTCATCGGCTTCTCCTCGATTATCGGCGGTGTCAACTACATCACCACCGTGCTCAACATGCGCGCACCCGGGATGAACATGTTCGACCTGCCCATGACCGTGTGGGCCGTGTTCATTACAGCGATCATCATCGTCATCGGCACACCGGTGCTTGCTGCGGCGCTGTCCATGCTGTTCATGGACAACTTCCTGCACACCAGCTTTTTCATGCCGGCCGACCTCGTCGTCGCGACACGCGACATGTCGCGCACCGCGGGCGGGGGCCAGCCACTGTTGTGGCAGCACCTGTTCTGGTTCTATTCGCATCCGGCCGTGTACATCATGATCCTCCCGGGCATGGGCGTGGTGTCTGACGTGCTGGCGACCTTCGCGCGCAAGCCGCTCTATGGATACAAGGCCATGGTGTTCGCCATCATCGCCATCGCCTTTCTGGGAATCCTTGTCTGGGGCCATCACATGTTCCAGTCAGGAATGAACCCGCTGCTCGGCACGACGTTCATGGTCTCGACCATGGTGATCGCGGTACCGTCCGCGATCAAGACCTTCAACTGGCTTGGCACGATGTGGCGGGGGCAGATGGAGTTCACCGTGCCCATGCTCAACGCTGTCGCCTTCGTTTCGATGTTTGTCATCGGCGGACTCAGCGGCATCTTTATGGCCTCGACGCCGGTGGACATCTTCATCCACGACACGTACTTCATCGTCGGCCACATCCATTACGTGCTGTTCGGCGGCAGCCTGTTTGCCGTGTTCGCCGGGCTGTACTACTGGTTCCCAAAAATGTCCGGTCGCATGTTCGACGATCGCATCGGCAAATGGCATTTCTGGCTGACCTTCATCACCTTCAACGGCACGTTCTTCCCGATGCACATTCTTGGCGTCGGAGGCATGATGCGCCGCATCTACGATCCGACGGTGTATGACTTCCTCAAGCCCTTCCAGCCGATGAACGAATTCATCACCATCAATGCCATGGTGCTCGGCTTCGCGCAATTCCTCCTCGTGTACAATATGGTGTATAGCTGGTACCGAGGCCGGGCCGCCAAGCGCAATCCCTGGCGCGCCAACACCCTGGAATGGGTCGCGCCGTCCCCGCCTCCGCACGGCAACTTCGACGTGCCGCTGCGTGTGTATCGCGGGCCCTACGAGTTTTCTTCCCCCGAGTCCGTGCAGGACTTTCTGCCGCAAAACGTCCCACCCGAGGAAGTCGTCGCGCAGCGCGCACGGCACGAGAAACGCCTTGCAGCATCGCAGACGCGCGACGGCGGGAGCGGGGAATGATGACAGGAGAAACAGGTATGAAACGAAGAAATCATCCATCATCCGCCCATCGCTGGCTGCACGTCCTCGCTGCGGTACTCGCAGTGGGCACCGTGCTGCTCATCGCCAAGGGCGGCCTCGTGCACAGCGCCGGCGCGGGCCTGTCCGTGCCCGACTGGCCGAACACGTACGGCGAGAACATGTTTACCTACCCGATCGAGAAATGGACCGGAGGCATCGTCTATGAACACGGGCACCGGCTGATCGCCTCGGGCATCGGCGTGCTGACCATCGCCGTGATGGTCATGATCTGGATGTACGACGACCGACGGTGGCTGCGCGTGCTGGGCGCGGCGGCGCTGGTGGCCGTTATCGTGCAGGGCGTGCTGGGCGGACTCACCGTGCTCATGCAGCTTCCGACCGCGGTATCGGTGAGCCACGCCATGCTCGCACAGGCCTTCATGATCGCCACGATGCTCATCGCGGCAGCCACGGCGCCCGGATGGAACCGTGTGAAACAGCCCGAATCGGTGGCCGCCAATGATGGGCTGCGCCGACTGCTGCTGGCCACCGTGCTGTTCACCTTCGTGCAGATCCTGCTCGGTGCGATCACACGTCACACCTACAGCGGAATGGCGATCACGGATTTCCCGCTCAACAACGGCAAGGTCATTCCCGATTTCACGCATTTCGGCGTGATGATTCAGTTCGCCCATCGTGTCGGTGCGGTGATCCTCACCGCCATGATCTTCACGCAGGGCATCCGCATTCTCCGCAACAAGGCGTTGTCCGCGCTGCGCTGGCCGGCGCTGCTCTCGATTGCCATGGTCACCGTGCAGTTCCTGCTCGGCGCCACGGTGATCTGGACGCGGGAGGCCATCGTGCCCAACACCCTGCATGTCGCGGGCGGCGCGATTACCTTCACGCTGGTGTTTCTCACCTATGCCCGCGCCGTGCATTTCTACCGCTTCGTCGGAGCGGAAGAACGCCATGACGGCGTGCGCCTGCAGGGAATGAAGGCATGAACAGGCGAGCGGACGGAAACATGACACCAAACGAAACGCAGACGCAGGCGAGGATACAGGCATGAACGAGGTGAAGACCAACATCCTTTCGGCACACGGTGAAGCGCTGACGCGGCGCGACATGCTTGCCGCATTCTACGAATTGACCAAGCCGGGCATCACGCTCATGGTGGTCATCAGTACGGCGGCGGGGTTCTACCTCGCGCTGCCGAAAGATTTCCTGACGCTGGAATTCGCGCTGCTGTTCATGCTCACCGTCGTCGGCACCGCGCTGGTCTCCGCCGGAAGCTGCGTGCTCAATCACGTGATGGAGCACGATCACGATGGTGCCATGAAGCGCACGATGTTCCGTCCTATCCCGTCGGGCAAGGTCAGTCTCGGAGCCGCCACGCTGTTCGGCATCGGACTCGCTGCCGGGGGCCTCGGCCTGCTGCTTTGGGCGCAGCCGTTGACGGCGGCGCTCGCCATGCTCACGCTTGTGCTGTATCTCGGCGTGTACACACCGATGAAGCGCAAGACCCAGCTGGCCACACTCGTCGGCGGCATCCCCGGCGCGCTGCCTCCGCTCGGTGGGTATGCGACGGTCAGCGGCGTGATCGGCATCGAAGCCTTCGTGCTGTTCATGATTCTCTTCCTCTGGCAGATGCCGCATTTCCTTTCGCTCGCATGGATGTACCGCAAGGATTACGAGCGGGGAGGATTCCCGATGCTGACCGTCCTCGACGGAACGGGTATCGTGGTCGCACGGCACATCGTGGTCTACACGCTGACGCTGCTGCTGTTCAGTCTGCTGCTTACCGTGTTTTCGGTCACCGGAGTCTTTTATTTCGCAGGGGCCCTGCTGCTCGGCGCGGCCTTCGTCGCCACGGGCGTGCGCTTCTTCATCGACCGGACGAACAGCAACGCCCGCACGGTGCTGCTGTCTTCCTATTTCTATCTGCTTGCACTCATCACCCTGATGTTCATCGACAAGGCCTGAGACATGTCCACCGCTGCAACCCATACCGCGCGATTCAATACCGGCATCTACCACGGCAAGCTGGGGATGTGGGTGTTCCTCGCTTCCGAAATCATGTTTTTTTCCGGCTTCTTCGGCGCGTTCATCGTGCTGCGGAATCTCAATCTGGAAGTGTTCACCGCAGGCGCGCATCAGCTTGACAAGGTGGTTGCCACGATCAACACGGCCGTGCTCATCACCAGCAGTCTCACGATGGCCCTGTCGCATCTCGCGCTCGAGCGCGGGCACGAGGGGAAGTTCCGGCTGTTCCTCGGACTGACCATCATCGGGGCCATTGGCTTCCTTGGCATCAAGTCCTATGAGTACATGACCAAGTTCAGCCACGACATCTATCCCTGGACCGACACTTTCTTTGCCACCTACTTCACCATGACGGGTTTCCACGCCCTGCACGTGATCGGCGGACTCATCCCGATGGTCTGGATGCTCGGCAAGTCGCTTACCCGGGGATATCCGCGTGAAATGCATCACCGTGTCGAGACCCTCGGGCTGTACTGGCACTTCGTCGACCTCGTGTGGATCTTTCTCTTCCCGACGCTCTATCTGATTTTCTAGGAAACGAAAAGGAGTGGCCATGGCTTCCGGAATGAGTTTCGAACAGATACAGAAATCCTATTTCACGGTTTTTATCGCACTGATGGTGCTCACGGCCCTGACGGTCGCGGTGACCACCATCCATTTCGGTGATGTGGCCAACATCGTTGTCGGCGTGCTGATCGCCATTGCGAAAGCAGGCCTTGTCGCCTACATCTTCATGCATCTGAAATACGATCACAGCCGGCTTCGCTATTTCGTGACCGTGCCGCTGTTCTTCTTTGTCCTCCTTGTTGCCACTCTCACTCTACTCGGACTCTGATTCCACTTGCTGCGCCTGCGCGACATATCGCATACCTACCGCACCCGCAAGAGCGGCGAGACCCACGCCCTGGGCGGCGTGTCATTCGACGCCCGTCCGGGCGAAGTCACGGCTGTCATCGGACCCAACGGCAGCGGGAAGTCCACGATGTTCGGTCTGGTCACGGGCGGACTCGCACTGCAGCAGGGCAGCGTCACCCTTGACGGGCAGCCGGTTGGTGGTGCGCGTACCGGGGTGGTATTCCAGTCTCCCGCGCTCGACCAGTACCTGTCGGTGTTCGAAAACCTTGCGTATCACGCCATGCTCTTCGGCCTCCGGCTCAAACGCAGCGACCTTCCTGCCGAGCTCATCGATGGCCTGGATCTCGCCGATCGACTGGATACGCGCGTGGACGAACTGTCGGGTGGATTCCAGCGCCGTGTGGAACTCGCGAAAGCACTGATGACCGAACCCGAACTGCTGGTGCTCGACGAGCCGTTCACCGGACTCGACCCTGCCGTACGTGACGGGTTTTTCGCCATGCTGGAACAGGCAACGACCTCGCGCGGACTCGTCACTCTGCTGGTCACGCATGATCTCGGCATGGCCACGCGCTGTGCGCGGGTTGTCCTGCTCGACAGCGGACGCGTGGCCGCTGATGCGCGTCCCTCCGAACTGCTTGCCGGATTCGGATCCACGGTAGTGGTGATTCGCGGCAGGGAACTGCACGGCATCGAGGCGCAGGTGCGTGAGGCAAAAGGTCCTCGGACGCTGCGCGTCGCGGACGATGCGCTTCTGCTGTGCGACACATCACTGCGCGACGTGCTGAAGATTCTGGACGAGCATGACCCACGCATCGAAGACATCGAGGCGCGTCGTCCCTCGCTCGATGATTATTTCGTCTCCGTGTCCGGGTTTCATCCGCAGGGCGGTATCCAGGAGTTGGAGGCCGCATGATGGCGCAGCATGCCGCATATCGCTTGCTGCTGCCCGCCTACAGCCTCTGGCTGCGGGACCTCAAGCATTTCATCCGGCAGCGCAGCCGTGTGATCGGCGCAGTGGGACAGCCCTTCGTGATCTGGATATTCCTCAGCGCCGGCTTTCGGCACAGCATGGACGCGGGGGGCACAACCTACGGCGTGTATCTGTTCCCCGGTATCATCCTGCTGATCGCCCTGTTCGCAGCCATCTTCTCGACGATCTCGGTGATCGACGACCGGAAGAGCGGCTTTCTGCAGGGTGTGCTCGCCTCTCCCGCGCCGCGTGCGTCCATCGTCTGGAGCAAGATGCTCGCCGGGACCACCATCGCCCTGGCGCAGTCGGTGATATTCCTTCTGCTGCTGCCGTTTACCGGTCTCACGTTGAGCTGGGAGGGAATCGGGTTAAGCGCTCTTGTACTCTTTTTCGCCGGCATGGCGTTGACTGGTCTTGGCCTCGTGATCTCCTGGAGCATGACGTCGACGCAGGGCTTCCACGCGGTGATGAACCTGCTGCTCATGCCGATGTGGCTGCTTTCCGGCGCGCTGTTTCCCCCCGAGGGCGCTGCCGGCTGGCTGGCAGCGGTCATACGGCTGAACCCGCTGTACTACGTCAACGCGCTGTTCCAGCAGGCCTTTTTCCTCGGAAGCGATGTGCGTGTCGCCGGCGTTCCTCCGACCGCTCTGTCCATAGCCGTCTTCGCCGCGTTGTTTGCCGTTCTCACATTCGTTTCACTTCGCATGGTTCACAGGAAATGACCAAAAAGCACCTTTCTCATATCGCCATGTCCCTGCTCGTCACCGCCGCTCTCACTGCGGGCGGATGCCAATCGGATTCCGGGCGCGCCGCGCTGGACAATCTCCCCGAGATCAAGCTCGCACCGTCGTTCTCTTCGGTCAATTACGACGGACGCACGGTCACCGATCGCGATCTCGACGGCAAGGTGTACATCGTCTACTTCTTTTTCACTTCCTGCGGCGGTCCCTGTCCGGTCATGAATTCCAAAGCCAACGTGCTGCAGGCCGAGTACACGAAGGAAGCCGATTTCCGCATCGTGGGCTTCAGCGTCGATCCCGACAACGACTCCGTCGAGCGGCTTTCCCGCTATGCAGAACGCTATCACGCGAAACCGGGCGTATGGTCGATGCTTCGCAATGACAAGGCCACCGTGTCCGGTCTTGCATCGGAGGGATTCCTGATGGGCGACGCCGACGTTCCGGCCATGCACAGCACGCGCTTCGCCCTCGTCGACCGGACGGGCATGATCCGCGGCTATTACGACGGCATGGACGACGCCAAGGTCGAGGAACTCCGCGCTGCCATCGATTTCCTTCTCGGAGAAGGGACATGAGTGTCTCCGACCTTCCGACCCTGAACGCGACGCTGAACGGACTGGCCTTCCTGTTTCTTGTCACAGGCTTCATGTTCATTCGGCGGAAGAAGGTGGCGCAGCACCGCGCCATGATGCTGGCGGCATTCATCACGTCTGGCCTTTTCCTGGTGTCGTATCTGGCCTACCACTTCAGTTCGCATCTGATCACGCGGTATGAAGGGGAAGGGCTGATGCGGACGGTGTATTTCGCGATACTGATCTCGCACTCCGTGCTCGCCGTCGCGGTGCCGCCGATGGCCTTCGTCACCCTGTTCCGCGGACTGCGGATGAACGTCGAAAAACACCGCCGCATCGCGCGATGGACACTTCCGATCTGGATGTATGTGTCTGTCACCGGCGTCGTCATTTATGTCATGTTGTATCAACTTCCTGCGTGAAACAAGATGAAGAAGATCCTGATATCCCTACTGCCGATGCTTGTCCTTATCATTCTGCCGGACCTGCTGCACGCATGTCCCAACTGCAAGGAGGCGTACATGACCGACGGGCAGACGCCTGTGTCGTCCGGCTTCAACGCAAGCATTTATTTCATGATGGCGATGCCCTTCGTGGTGATCGGCACCGTGACGCTGCGGATCTGGCTTGCCCGACGCCGGCAGGTCGCAAACGGCGAAGCGTAATCGAAGCATCCGCGGAACAATCAACGAACCTTCACGAACAGCGGTCCCCATGTTTACTGCAACACAGGACAAGAAACTCAAGCTCGCCATCGCCGGCCTCCTCGTGCTGGCGGCGGTCGGTGCCGTATCGTTTTATTTCCTGCGCCATCCGAGCGTGATGGACGTGGGCTACCGTCCCCAGCAGCCGGTGCCCTTCGACCATCGCCTGCACGTGAGCGATCTCGGCATCTCCTGCGTGTACTGCCACACCAGCGTGGAGACCTCGCCGCATTCAACCGTGCCCACGACGCAGACCTGCATGAACTGCCACATCTCGGTCAAGGCCGATAGTCCCAAGCTCCAGCTCGTGCGCGAGAGTTATGAGCAGAACATTCCCATAGAATGGGTGCGCGTCCACAAACTGCCCGACTACGCCTTTTTCAATCACAGCCGCCACATCAACGCGGGCATCGACTGTGCGTCCTGTCACGGCGAGGTGGAGAAACAGGGAGTGATCGTGCAGAAACAACCGCTCACCATGGGATGGTGTCTCAGCTGTCATCGTGACCCCGAGACGTATTCCGTGCGGACGCGCGAAATCACGGGCGTCGACGTCGACCCCGCATTGCTCGCCCGTCCCCTGCGCCAGGGACCGCAGAACTGTTCCTCCTGTCACCATTGATGTTCCGGCCGCCCGCATGAAGCTCCGGGCGGACACCAGTCACCACTATCGCAGATAACGGTATGTCAGATTCGGATACAAGAAATAAAACGTACTGGAAGAGTTTCA
>JAGTUZ010000259.1 GCA_018224415.1 Bacteroidota bacterium
GTGCACCTTCTGCAGCGCGAACTGCAGCGGGTCATCGGTGGCCGGGAGCTGCGCCGATGAGACGTCCCGCGGAAGGGTCCCGCCGCCTTCGGGCGATCATGGCCGTTGTATTGCTCGGCGCGTTGTCTGCCTCGCTGTCCGCCTCGCTGTGCGCGCAGGAAGTGCCGCTGCAGGAAGACGTCCCGACCGAGGCAGAGGCTATCGCCTTGCTGATTCGTTCGGTGGCCGAGGAGAGCGCCATCGCGGTGGCCTCTTCCTGTGGCGCGGAGCCGCTGCTGCTGCGCGTGCTGCCGGAGGACGTTGCTCCGGTGGTGACGCAGGTTTTCGCCGAGGAAATGATCAAGCGCGGCATTGCCGTCCGCACCACCGGGGAGGGGGCGGAACACACGCTGACCGTGGAGGTGAGGGCATTGCGTTCTTCCACTGTTTCCTCGGGAAATTCTGCATATCTTAGAAAGATTGAGACCGTCCTGGGACTCCATCTCGAGCGACGGGACGGCAGCGTACCGTTTTCGCACGAAGTGCGCCGCGAACGCGAGGACGCGCTGGCCGGAGACCCGCCATACGACAGGCGCAACCATCTCCGCGAGAAATCATCGTGGTGGCAGTCCTGGATCGAACCCGCGCTGGTCACCGTCACGGCCGTCGTGGTCGTGGTGCTGCTTTTCACCGTAAGAGGATCTTCATGACATCGCTTTTCAGAGTCGCCCCGCTGCTTGCCGCCGTCGTGTTTGTTGCCGTTGGGCTGGCCGCCTGCAGTGGCAGCGACGTGCCGGAGAATACCACCGCCGAGTCCGTATTCCGTCTCGGAATGCAGGAGTACATGGACGAGAATTACCAGGATGCCATTCAGCATTTCGAGGTCATCCGCCTGCAGTATACCGGCAGTGCCGTGGCCGACAGCGCACGGTATTTCACCGCGCTTTCCCGCTTCCAGCGCGAGGAATACCTGCTGGCTTCCTACGAATTCAACCAGATCATTCTTGGCGGCGCCTCGCGTGAGCTGATGGCGGACGCCTATTTCCATTTCGCGCAATGTTATTACGAGATGTCGCCGAAAGTGCAGCTCGACCAGACGTACACGACACGTGCCATCGACGCGCTGCAGAACTTCATCGAGGCCTATCCCTTGCATCCAAAGGCACAGCAGGCCGAGCGACAGACACTCGAGCTGGTGAACCGCCTTGCGGAAAAGGAATACATCACGGGCATTCTCTACGAGAAAATGGAAGCGCCGTCTTCTGCGGTGATTTATTTCAGCACCGTGACCGATCGCTTCTACAACAGCGAATTCGCCGACGATGCGATGGCGGGGAAGGTGCGTTCGCTGGTCGCCATGAGACGATACGCCGATGCCGTCACGGCCGCGAAGGAGTTTGCAGAGAAGTATCCCGACAGTGAATACCGTTCGTCGGTGGCCTCGCTGCACGAGAAGGCCGAAATGTTGCAGGAGAAGGCCGAAAGGTTGCAGCAGGAAAGGAGTGCCGGGAAGTGAGCAACGATTCCCTCCTGCCCGACGGCATGGCCCGCCACAGCGTGCGTGCCTCGCAGGTCGAGATGACAGAGCTCGTGCTGCCCAACGACACCAACCAACTCGGCAATCTGCTGGGCGGTCGCCTGATGCACATGATGGACATCGCCATGGCCATCGCCGCGGCCCGGCATTCCGGCCTGGTCTGTGTCACCGCATCGGTCGATCGCATCGACTTCCATCATCCGATCCGGCTGGGACAGGTGGTGGTCCTGCGTTCCTCCGTCAACCGCGTCTTCCGCACATCGATGGAAGTGGGTGTGAAAGTGTATTGCGAGGACATCCGGCAAGGAACGCGCACGCACACGAACTCGGCCTATATGACCTTCGTCGGGCTCAATGAGAACGGCGTGCCGACGCCCTCGTCACAGGTCATTACGGAAACGGAAGACGAACATCGCCGCTTCCGCGAGGCCCTCGAGCGGCGGGAGAGACGGGTTGGCACGGGACGAATGACAGATGACAGATGACAGATGACAGATGACAAATGGCAAGATGACAAATGGTGAGCTGATCATATGAGTGGACAACCGATACGTTTCATTCGTTCGTTGATTCTGAGCGCTGCGCTTTTCGGGATCTCGTTTCCCGTGTGCGCCCAGGTACCTGCCCTGGAGTCACTCACCGACCGGGAGTTTGTCGATTACCTGCGGCAATACCGCGATCCGGCGGCTCTGGTTGTGACGCCGGGCGTGCTGCCTGGCGTATCGGGAGGGAAATGCGGATTTGCCGTGACGAGCGAGGCCGCGCGCCGCCTGCAGATCGCCTCGCCTGCCGATGCAGACGACATCCGCGCGCTGCTCGCGCCACAGGCGAGGCAGACGTACCTGATCAGCGCATCGGGCATGTTCCGTATCTATTATGACACAACAGGAATCCACGCCGCGGCCATGCTTGCAGGCGATAGTCTGCGCATTCCCGACTCCGCGCATGAATACGCGCGCAAGGTGGCGGACGTCTTCGACAGCGTGTACCAGGTGCAGGTGACCGATTACGGATTCGACGCTCCTCCGTTCGAGGAAGCGCTGAACGAGTACCATATTTATGTGCTCGAATTCCGCGGTACCGTGTACGGGCAGACACTGTTCAACCTGCCGCTGCCTGCCTCCGGGACGGTCCGCCCCTGTTACGCCTCGCGCATGGAAATCGACAACGACTTCCTCGGCTACGAGACACGCGGGATCAACGGAGTCCGCGTGACCGCCTCGCACGAATTCCATCATATGGTCCAGCTCGGAACCTACGGACTGTGGTTGAACGACCGGTGGATGCACGAACTCACCTCGACGTATTTCGAGGAGGCGGTGTATCCGCATATCAACGATTATTTCCAGTACATCCGCACCTTCATGCGCAACACGGAGCGGACGTTCTGGAGCTGGGGCTCGGAAGGATACGAACTCGCGCTGTGGCCGATGTATCTCGAAGGGAAATACAGCCGCGACGTCGTCCGGGATATCTGGACGGGCATGCGTCAGATCGAACCGATCACCGCCATGCGTGACGCCATCCAGGCCCGTGGTGGCGACATGGGTGCGGATCTCTGCGGTTGGGCCGAGGCGAATTTCTTCACGGGTTACCGGGCGTTACTGCCGTCGCCGCCGCAATATGATGACGCTCCGTTTCTTGCCACCGCGCAGATGCACGCCCGGCAGGAACTGGTCGGCAATTCAGCCCTGTTGAGCGGTGCCGTCGGGGCAACGGGCTCGATGTACCTGCGCGTGTTTCGCGGTCTCGACACCGTGAGTTTTGTGGTCGCCAACAGCAGTGTCGCATCGGCCATCAGCCGCAACGGGAGTGGGGTGGGCTACGACCTCGAGGTTCGCGCAAACGCCGCAGACCAGGCATTCACCCCGCTGAACAATGGCTGGTCCTACCGCCTCACTGCCGACGAACCGAATGCGCTCTGCCTGAAGGTACTGGAAGGCGGGGCATCCGGCGTGGTCGAGCGCGACGTTCCCTTTCCAAACCCGTTCAACCCCGCCGAATTCTCGCGCCTGCATTTCCCGTTGCCGCGCGACGTCGTGGTGAACCGGGCCGACCTCTACGTCTACACCGTCAGCATGGACCTTGTCTCGCGGCGCGAAGCGATGCCCATCGAACTCGACAACACCCTCGGGGCGTTTGTCGGTTACGACGTGCGCAGTGACGCGGGCCAGATATTGCCATCGGGCGTGTACTTCTACCATCTTCGCTACGGCGACGAGGAAATCACCGGCAAGTTTGCGGTACTGCGGAAGTAAGCGATGCACGTGCAGGCCGAAACCATCAGCAAGAAATTCAACCGCCGCGCGGTGTTCCGCGACGTGTCCTTCACCGTCGAACCCGGCGAAGTGTTCGGCATTACGGGACGCAACGGTTCGGGCAAGTCGACGCTGCTGCGCATCGTCGGCGGATTGCTCACGCCCAGCGGGGGAGAGATACGATACAGACTCGGCACCGTGGCGGTTGCGCCCGAGACGCTCCATCGGAGTATCGGATACGTCGCTCCGTATCTTACGCTGTACGAGGAGTTTTCCGCCGAAGAGAACATTGTGCTCTACGCGCGCATTCGCGGCCTTCGTCACACGCATGCCGAAGCGCAGGCGCTGCTCGAGCGCGTGGGACTGCCGGTAGACCGCCGCGACCCGATCCGCGCTTTCTCCTCGGGAATGAAACAACGCATGCGATTGGTGTTCGCCATCCTTCACCGTCCGCCGCTCCTGCTGCTCGACGAGCCCATCTCCAACCTCGACTCCGAGGGCAAACGCATCGTGTACGGCATCGTGGATGAATTCCGCAGGCACGGTGCGGTGATCATCGCAACAAACGACGCCGAGGACATCGCGCAGTGCGACCGCACCATCTCGGTGGAGGCCGCATGAAGCACGAGGTCGCCGCATGAAGCACGAGGTCGCCGCATGATCCGTCAGGCCCTCGCCGTGTTCCGCAAGGACCTCGCAAGCGAACTGCGCACGCGGTATGCAATCAACGCGCTGCTGATGTTTGTTGTCGTGACGTTGGCTGTCATCATGTTTGCCCTGGCGGGGGAGACGCTCACCCCGACCGCGCTCACGGGCATGCTCTGGGTGGTGATGTTTTTTGCAGCGATGAGCGGACTTTCGCGCAGTTTCGTGGCGGAAGAGGAACGCGGCACAACGATGACGTTGCAGCTGCTCGCCTCGCCGACGGCGGTGTATCTCGGCAAGCTGCTTTTCAACCTCTTGCTGGTCGCGGCGCTGAACGTGTTCATCGTCGCGCTGTTCCTGCTGGTGATGGACCAGTTCGTTGTCTCGCAGTTCGGTCTCTTCTGGCTGGTGATGCTGCTCGGCAGCCTGGGCATCGCCTCGGCCACAACCATCATCGCTGCCATCATCGCCCGGGCCAATACCAAGGGGACGCTGTTTCCCGTTCTTTCCTTCCCCGTGCTGCTGCCATTGCTCATGGCCGGCATCAACGCCACCAAAATCGCGGTCGAGGACGTGCGCTGGGACGCCGTCTGGCCCGACCTGCAGCTGCTCGGGTCCTACATCGTCGTAATCACAACCGTATCCTTCCTGCTTTTCGATTTCGTCTGGAAAGACTGAGCCGTCGAGCTCGGTGCAATCCATGGTTTTCCGCCCGATCGGGGGCGTGGGCGACAGGGACATACGCCGGGTCCACCGTGGGGAACGATGGCGCTTGCAGGTTGACAAAACATTGTATTTATTGGAGTTGCACCATAGCGACCGACGCGTCCGATTTGCATTGTAACTGGTCCGATTTGTTGCTACATTTACCGGATTAGTTGACGAAGGAAACAGTTTCTTATGTGGTGGAAAATTCTTCTCTTCTTCTGGATTGCCGCGTTCAGCGCAATAGGCATCGTCACTCCGGTGGCCGGGGATCTCGGCACCGTGGGCATGTACGCCCAGATGGATGCGGCGAAGCTGCTGCCGGTCAAGTTCACCGTGGTGGACCGTGGCCGTGCGGCCACGGAGGAAGAGGGCGGCGGATGGTTGCTTCGCGGCCGTGACAGCCATGACCGGGAGGCCGATTTCCGCTTTGCGGAGCGTCCGGCCGATCTCGAAACCGCCGAGGGCTGGCTTGTTTCCGCCCGTTACGACACACAATTCCATCGTGTGGAGGTTGCGGAAGTGCTCGGCGCCTCCCCTGCATTTTCCTTCCCCTTCATTCCCGGTCTCGAAGAGCGTGCGAAAATCATTTTCTTCCACGTTCCCATGGCATGGATGACCGTGATCGCCTTCCTCGTCTCGATGTGGTACGGCATCCGCTACCTGAGAAAAAAGGATATGGATGACGATTTCCGCTCTGCCGCCTCGGCGGGGCTGGGTCTGCTGTTCTGTATTCTCGGTACGACGACGGGGTCGCTCTGGGCGAAATTCAACTGGGGTTCGTTCTGGAACTGGGATCCCCGCGAAACTTCGATTTTTGTCCTTCTCCTCGTGTACGGGGCGTATTTCGCCCTGCGTTCTGCAATCGAGATCGAGGAGAAAAGGGCGGCTCTTTCCGCGGTATACAGCATCATCGCCGCGGCGACCGTGCCTTTCTTCGTGTTCATCATGCCACGGCTCATGCCCGGTCTGCATCCCGGATCGGCAGACGACAGCAACGCGGGACCGGTACTGAGCAGCGGCGGTATGGACACCGCGATGCGTATGGTGCTCTACTCGATGCTTGCCGGCTTCCTGGTGTTGTACGGTTGGCTGATGAGCATCCAAATGCGGCTGCACCGCATCAAACTCAGGCGGGCCGAATCGGCCGCGTAACGATATTTGAGGAGCATTCGGATGTACGAATTTCTGGAACAGAATTCCATTTATGTGGTAATGCTTATCGTTCTCATGATCTGGACGGGACTGTTTGTCTATCTCTTCCGCATCGATCGCCAGATCAAGGAACTGGAATGACGCCGGACCGGAGCAGAACACACGAATTCGAATTGAAAGGAACGCACACATGAAAAAAAGATATCTGATCGGCGGTGGCATCGTTGTTGTCTTCCTGATCATCGGCGGTCTCTCCTTCCTCAATTCCTCGGTGGAATACGCCACGCTGAGCAAGGCCGAGGAGTCGGGCAAGCGGGTCCAGGTCACCGGCACATGGGTGCAGGAAATGAGCACGCATTACGACACCGAAAACAACCGTTTCATCTTCTACATGCGCGATGAGGACAACCGCGTCGCCAAAGTCGAATTCGCCGGCGCCAAGCCCAATAATTTCGACCTTGCCACCAGCGTGGTCGCCAAGGGGCGCTACGAAGACGGCATGTTCAAGGCCAGCGAAGTGCTGACCAAATGTCCCTCGAAGTACGAAGGCAATCCCGACGGTGACCATCCCGACGGCATCAAGAAAAGCTCGCTTTGACAGCCGGGGAGGCGCCGCGGTGCCTCCCCCTGTTTTTCCTCATATAGCATACAAAACTCATCTTAAATCTCCGGCATCCGCCGGTTCGTTCTCCCCTCCACCCGGGATGGTCTGAAGCCGTTGTTTTCAACGCGACCATTCCCGGACCGCCAAACCAGCGGACGGATCGGTGAAAGGAAACAGCACATGTACGATTTTCTTGGTCTTCTTGGCAACGTTGCCGTCATTGTCGGGTTCGCCGCCGCGGTGCTTGCGATGGTCACCTATTTTCGTAGCATCGCGCATCCTCGTCTGATCGGCGTCGCGCGTACCGGGTTCCACGTCAGCGTGACCACGGTACTGATCGCCTCGCTGATTCTGCTCATCCTTCTCGTCAAACACCAGTTCCAGTTCAACTACGTGTGGGCATACAGTTCACGCGACCTGCCGCTCGGCCTTCTGATGTCGACGTTTTACGCCGGTCAGGAAGGCAGTTTCCTGCTCTGGACGCTGATGGTCTCCATCATCGGCGTGGTGCTGATGGTATACACGCAGAAGCACGACAACGAACGCGAGGTCATGGGTGTGTACAGCAGCATCCTCGCCTTTCTGATGATGTTGCTCATCGTGAAGAATCCCTTCACGCCGATCGACGCCGACTTCATTCCCGCCGACGGTCGCGGTCTCAATCCGTTGCTGCAGAATTTCTGGATGCAGATCCATCCACCCATTCTGTTTATCGGATTCGCGGCCATGGCACCGCCCTTTGCACTGGCCGTCGCCGCGCTGATGCGCCGCCGCTACCAGGCGTGGGTGGTCAGTTCGCTGCCATGGGTGGTCGCTGGGTCCATGCTCCTCGGTCTCGGCATCGCGCTCGGCGGATTCTGGGCCTACGAAACGCTCGGCTGGGGCGGATGGTGGGGCTGGGATCCGGTGGAAAACGCCTCGCTGATTCCCTGGTTGATTTCCGTTGCGCTCATCCACACGATGATCACGCAGAAGCGCACAAAAGGCCTGATCCTGACCAACTTCATTCTCGCGATTCTCGCCTTTGTGCTCGTGCTGTATTCGACCTTCCTCACACGCAGCGGCGTGCTGGGCGAGGCCTCGGTGCATTCCTTCGTCGATCCCGGGCGTTTCAGCTTCACGCTGCTGGTGCTGTTCATGTTCGCCTTCACTGACGTCGGCTTCGCCCTGTTGTTCGGCCGCTTTACCAAATGGGGTCGCGGGCTGTTCGACCGGTATTCCGGCTGGAAGCTCTACGGCCTGCTGTACCTTATCGTCATCGGCCCGAGTCTCCCGTTGTTCGCCTTCGTGAGCGGCGACCTCGTCCCGGTGTTCAGCGACATGATCGCCAACGCGAATCCGGTGCTGCTGCTGATCTATTACCCCATGCTCGGCCTTGCACATCTCCTGAATATCCTGGCGTATCTCTGGCTGCCTGCGTTGATCTTCAAGCTCCTGCAGATCGGCTATGTATTCTCGGGCCGCCTGCACAGCGAATCGAACTTCGACAGCTTTGCCATGATGTCACGTGAAACCTGGATCGGTATGGGCGCGGGAGTGATTGGCCTGCTGACCTTCATCGTCCTCGTTGGCACGTCGATGCCTATCGTGCCGCAGGTCGTCATCGATTCGATCAACTCCGTTTTCTTATCGCTGGGCACCGAACTGCGCCTGGGCAACACCGTCGAGCCGGCATTCTACGACGCGATGGGACTCCCTCTCGCCATCGTGATGACGCTCATGACCGGCTTCACCCTGCTGCTGATGTGGAGTACCACACGTATCGACATGCTGCTGAAAAA
>JAGTUZ010000260.1 GCA_018224415.1 Bacteroidota bacterium
GACAACGACTACGCGCTGTATGTCGACAGCCGGTATATGGACGGGACATCGCTTTACGGACAATGCGCGCGCTTCTCTACGGGTACGCATGACTGGGAGTATTCGTCGTTTGTCATTCGCCCGGAGAAGCCCATCGAATATTGTTCGGTGTACGTGCTGTTCCGCCGGCACACCGGCGAGGCTTGGTTCGACCAGCTCGCCCTGCGGCGTTACGAGGAGCCGTCAGACGTTCGGGCATTCCCGCCGGATTCACCGCTTCTGGATGTCTATCCCATTCCCGCACGCGACCTGTTGCAGGTTGTGCTCGCATCACCACATCACGGCATGCATCGCATTGCACTACATGATCCACTCGGTCGGCAATGCCTGGCTGTGGAGGTTGAAGCGCGTCAGACACTCTCCCTTCCCGTGCGCGGACTCGTACCAGGAATGTACATGCTGTCGGTGAACGGCGTGCCACAGCGGACAGTGGTGGTGGCTCGGTAAGGGCGGGGAGGAGCGTCTGGGGGCGGCGCGCACCAGCGCGCCATTGCGGAGAGGCGAGGAGGAGCGGGGAGGAGCTGAGCGTTCAAGGGAGCCCGCGCTGCTGGGAATCAGAGTCTCCAGGAATAGATGACCGACACGGTAGAATACGCCCAGCTGCCGAGATCCTCGGTGTACGGCGTGATGTTGGGGTAGGAGAAGGCACCCGGGTAGACCGTCGTCGAGCCGCTGAGCACGGGCTCGGGGAGACGGCGGTACTGGAGTTCGATGGAGGAAGCACCAATGAGATAACCCAGGCCGACGGTCACGGATGTCTGTTTCCAGAAGCTTGATCGATCCACGCTGATGTCATGCTCGTATCGATCGCTATGGCCTCCTCCAGACCTGCCGGTTGCGGTCCGATCGGGTTCGTCGGTCCACAGCCAGGTCAGTCCCCCGCAAAGATAGAATCGGCCGTTGAGCTGCGTGGTTACAACCATTTCTCCAGACAGGTATGTGAGACCGGCCGCGATGCGAGGACGAATCCCCAACTCCCATTCCGTTTCCGCCTGGCGCAGCAGCGGATAGACAAAGGACGCCGTGACACCAAGTCCGGTACCATACGGCTGTGTGCGTGCGCCGAACATGCTGACGACCGTTTCACCACCGATCCATAATCCCGCGATCGAAGGCTTGCGCTTCGTTGATGGCACCGGCGCCGTTGCAGGTGGTCGGTCTTCCCGTACCGCATGGGAGAGACGGAAGTCCCGGATGGCGTATCGCAATTCCAACGGCAGACCGTCGATGAAGAGTTCACGGGTGGCGAGGCGGTCAAGGGCATCACGGACATCATCGGTATCCATCCCCGCACGAATCGTGTGAGGAACGGGAATCCCCTTTCCGATCAGTGCGATCAAGGCCGCGGGAATGGCGCTGTACAGCGCCGGATACAGGCCCGCGGCGGCGACCATGAGCACGTCTTCATGTTCGAGCGTGTTGAACGTCATTCCGCCGATGAGCTTATATGTGATCGCGCCGAGCAGGGGAAAGACGTTGCGAAACGCCCGATAAAAACCGATCGGGACTCTTGTCCGGAGCTCGACAATGGAATCGACGGGAATGATGCGTAACTGCTCGTTCACCCTGTTTGCTATGAATGGACCGCCCCCGGTCCACAGCGCGATCGCAGCCGTGTCGTTCCACAGCACCGGTCCGGAGTGGGAGGAAGAGTCGAACAGGACGACCTGTGCATGGGACGCCTCCGACATCGTGCGACGTGATACCGGATCGAACACTCCGATATCAAGTAGCGGTGAGAGCGAACGCAGCAGGTTCAGGTCCGGGGCACGTGCGATCATCGCAGAACTCGCGGAACCCTCCTCCCTGTGCGTTATGGCTTCGAAATTGTCGAGGTACCAACGCAGGAAAGCAGCGTCGCGTGGTGTGAGACGCAATTGTCTTCCCGCCGGTCCCCCGGTGAATATCGTCACGACAACCAAATCGTGTGCCGGTTCCAACCGGGCGGAGACGAATTCGTCGACATCCGGAAACAGATTGAAATACACCCGTTCCGTGCTGTCGATGACACTGCCGACGCGCGGTCCGAGCGGTTCCAGCCTGGCGGCACCTGCGGAGTCCGGGCCATCCTGCGAAAACAGATGGCACGGAATCGTGAGCAGGATGAAGATGAGCGGGATTCGCATGGGAAGAATTCGGCTGTGCTCGATCGAAATGGAAAACGAAGCATAACGTCCGCAACGTACAATGTCAAGAGATCCGGGTCCGTTGTTCACCAGCAATACGCGATGGATTGCGGCATGTCGGACAACTGTAACCTATTCTCATGACGGTCGTATCAATTCCTTCATATTCGCACACCGGTCTCACGGCCTTTTTCGACAGGTGATATCATGCGATTCCCACATCCACAGCGCTATGCCCTGCGTGCCCTGTTCTCGGCACTTCCCATGTTCCTGTTCGTACTGATGCATCCGATGGCCGCGCAGTCCAGTTCCGGGACCGAAGGCTCGGCGGATCGCAACGACAAGCGGACGCTTCGTGTGCATCTCGGCGAGCGGGCGCCTGTGATCGACGGCGTGATCGATCCGGTATGGCAGGAGGCCGATTCCGTCGACAATTTCACCCAGCATTCACCCTATTACGGCGTTCCACCTTCCCGTCGGACGACGGCGAAGCTGCTCGCCACCGCCGACGCGCTGTACTGCCTGATCGTGTGCGAGGACCCGTACGGCGAAGTGCAGCGGCAGGCGGGAATGCTCGACAGTTACTCGGGGGATTTTGTCTCCATCATGCTCGATACCTTCGGTGACCGCAAGAGCGCCTACAAGCTGATCGTCTCCGCGGCCGGTGTGCGTGGGGACGCGCGCCTGCTCGACGACGCGCGCAACCGGGATTACAGCTGGGACGGTGTGTGGTTTTCCGCCGCGGAAGTCTATCCGTGGGGCTATGTCGTCGAAATGGAAATTCCCTACCGTTCGATCCAGTACGACGCCTCGCTCGGCGAATGGGGACTCGACTTCGACCGCTGGGTTCCCACCCGGGCCGAGGACATCTACTGGACTCCGTACGAGGAATCCGAAGGAATCCGCGTCTCGCGCTTTGGACGGCTGGTGTTCGAGGGTTTCCGTCCTTCAGCGCGCGGCTTCAATTTCGAGGTATACCCGGTGGGTTTCGTCAAGGCGGACTATCTCCGCGACGGCGTATACGACGTGAGTCCCGGTGCAGGTATCGACCTTTTCTACAATCCCTCTCCCAGCCTCACCTTCCAGCTGACCGGCAATCCGGATTTCGCCCAGATCGAGGCGGATCCCTTCGAGTTCAACATTTCCCGCTACGAAACGTATTTCGACGAGCGACGTCCGTTTTTCACCGAGGGAAAGGAAATCTTCATGGCTTCCGGGCGGCAGGAGAACATGGGATTTTACCGTCCGCTCGAGCTGTTTTACTCCCGCCGCATCGGGCGCAAGCTGGCCGACGGGCAGGAAGTGCCGCTGTACCTCGGGAGCAAGACCTTCGGTCGCCTCGGGGGATTCGAGTACGGAGGTTTCGTGGCGAGGACAGGGGAAGTGACCTATAAGGATGACGGCAAGCGGATGACGGAAGAGGCCGCGACCTTTGCAAGCGGCCGCCTGAAAACGCCGCTGTTCGATAATTCCGATGTGGGAGTCCTGTTCGTGGGCAAGTGGTCGGACGCGACCAGCAACGGCGTCATCGATGTCGACGGGGCGCTGCGCGGTTCGGAATGGCAGCTCGCCTACCAACTCGCGCGCTCCTTCCGCGACGGCGACGGCGACTTCGCCGGATCGGCGGGATTCACCTGGCCGAGCGACAACTTCCTCGCAATGGTGCGCGCCCGCGCGGTGGGCAAGGACTTCGACGTCGACGACGTGGGTTTCGTCCCGTGGAAAGGAACCGCGGAAGTGGTGGCGATGGCCGGTCCGCGCTGGTATTACAACGAGGGGTCTGTGCGGCAGATTTTCATGTACGTCGGCGGTATCGCCAACTACGAGCACGCCGACCTCTACACGGATCTCGGCATCGCCGGCGGTTACAACATGAACTTCCGCGCGAACTGGGGAGGGGAAATCAATTTCATGCTCGCACAATCGAAGGACGAAGCGAAGGAATTCACCTCGTACGAAATCAGCCTGTCCACCTGGTTCCACACCAATCCCATCTGGGAGGCGAATTTCTGGGGCGCGTATTCGCGCACCTACAATTTCAACCGTGACTGGCTGGCCTTCTATTCCCACGTGGGCAGCTGGCTGGGGCTGCATGTCACCGATGACATACTACTGAATCTCAACCTTGGCATGTTCGTCGAGGGAAATCCCGACAACGAAATCGAGGACATCACGTGGAACGCGCGTCCGGCCGTGACCTGGAATCCCTGGAACGATGTCAGTCTCCGGCTCTATGTGGACAACCTGTTCGTGCGGTCCGCCGACCGCATGGAACGGCTGATCGGCGGTTTCCTCTTCAGCTGGAATTTCCTGCCCAAGAGCTGGATCTATTTCGCGATCAACGATGTGCGCGACCGCTCGGAACAGTATGACGGCGCGGGTTTGCTGCTCCCGTCGCGTTTGCATGTCGTCGGCCAGGCCGCGGTGGTGAAGGTGAAATACCTCTACTATCTTTGAGAAGAAGGGACCTCCGAACAGGGACCACCGAGAAGGGACCCCCGCGCACCAGCGCGGGCAGGCAACATCCCGGGAGTCCATGTCCCGCGCTGGTGCGCGGGGGTCCCTTGCCTGACATTCCCTTGTCCGACATTCCCTTGCGCGTGCATTTCGCGTGGCGTATTATTGAACACAGATTCGGGAATATGCCAGCGGAGCAGGATGAGACGGAAATCCGGAGACAAGGAGCGCAGCATCGCGGAGGCCGCCGTCAAGGTGTTTGCCCGCGATGGGTATCACGGAGCGAAGATCACCGACATCGCGGAAGTGGCGGGAGTGGCGACCGGGAGCGTCTACCTGTATTTCCATAACAAGGAAAGCATCCTTCATCACCTGTTCACGCAGCTCTGGAAAGGCATGAACGGCGCGCTTGCCGAACTGCTTGCCCGCAACGATCTCGGCGCGCGGGAAAAAGTGGAGGAACTGATCGACACAATCTTCGGACTATTCGCTCCGAATCCATCTCTCGCCCTGCTCTTTGTCAACGAGCAGCCCCAACTGCTCCGGGAAGGATCGGGCGAGTTCATGCACTATTACATCGAATTTCTTCGGATGGGCGAACAAGTGGTCAGGCAGGGGATCGCCGCTGGTGAATTCGATGCCTCCGTCGACGCGCGCCTGTTCACGAATTACGTATTCGGGGCAATCCGGCAGGTCCTGCATCAATGGGCGCGCGCTCCTCGACAGTTTCCCCTTGCCGCGGTGCGGAAGGAAGTCCGGCATATCACGCTGCATGGCCTGCTGCCACGCTGAGTCGCTTCTGTCCGGCTGAGCCGCTTCTGTCCTGCTGAGCCGCTTCTGTCCGGCTGTACAGAGTACCGTTACCGCAGTGGTCCGACGTGCTTGACCATCGACGACGCCTGCGCCGTCGGGGTAATGACGATCTGGTTGACGCTCACATGCGGGGGACGCGTGGCGCAGTACAGCACGGCATCGGCGATGTCGTCTGGGGTGCAGACCTCGATGTCGGTGTAGACGCCGTCGGCCTTCTCGCGGTCGCCATGAAAGCGCACGAGGCTGAACTCCGTTTCGACCAGGCCGGGATCCACGGTGCTGACGCGCAGCGGCGTGTCGACCAGGTCCATGCGCAGCGCCTTGGTGATCGCGTCCACTGCGAATTTCGACGCATTGTACACAGCGCCCCTGGGATAGGGGTCATGACCGGCAATGGAACCGATATTGATGATATGTCCGCTCCCGCGCGCGACCATTCCGGGAATCACGCTCCGGCTCACCCAGAGCAGGCCCTTGACGTTGGTGTCGATCATTTCCTCCCAGTCGTTCACGTCGCCTTCGTGCAGCTTGTCGAAGCCGCGGGCGAGTCCGGCGTTGTTGACGAGAATGTCGATGATCTGCCATTCCGCGGCGAGCCCCGCGACGGCAGCTTCGACGGCGCCCCGATCGCGGACGTCCAGTTCCAGTGTGTGGATCTCGACGCCGTGCGCGGTCCGGAGATCGCGCGCCAGGGTATCGAGCCGGTCCTTGCGACGCGCGCAGAGCACGAGGCGCGCGCCGGCGGTCGCGAACGCGCGGGCGATGGACATGCCGATGCCGGAGCTGGCGCCGGTGACAAAAGCGGTCTTGTCGCGAAGGGAAATCATGGCAACCTCCTATTCGTCTGGCGGAAAAGAAAAAAGCGAAGGGGCTTCGCTTTTTTCTCGGTCTGTGAAAATAAAGGAGTCAGGACTCCTGATGCTGGCGCAGGGCTTCCTCCTGCTGCCGCACGATCTCTTCCAGGCCGGCGATACGCGCCTCCTGTTTTTGTACGGTGCGAATAAGCTCGGGGAGATGACGGATAGCGGCCTCGAGACGTAATTCCTCGTGGATCTCGCGCGCCGGACTGCCGCGGAACATCTTGCCCTCGCCCTGCAGATCTTTTGACACACCGGACTGCGCGCCGATCGTTACGCGGTCCCCGATCGCGATGTGACCGACCAGACCGGCCTGTCCTGCGACGATGACATGATGCCCGAGCGTGGTGCTTCCCGAAATCCCCGACTGCGCGGCGACAACGGTGTGTTCGCCCACTTCCACATTATGCGCGATCTGGATAAGGTTGTCGAGCTTCGCGCCGCGACGGATGATGGTCGGACCGATCGTGCCGCGGTCAATGCAGGAGTTGGCGCCGATTTCCACGTCGTCTTCAATGACGACGTTTCCCGTCTGGGAGATTTTCTCGTAGATATCTCCCACTGGCGCGAAACCGAAGCCGTCGCTGCCGATCGTCGTACCCGCGTGAATGATCACGCGGTCGCCGACCGTGCAGCGGTCGAGGATGGTGACATTCGGGTAGATGAGGCAGTCCTCCCCGATCACGACGTCGTTGCGTAGCACCGTACCCTCCGCGATCACACTCCCGCGGCCGATGCGCGCGCCGGGACCGACGAAGGCGTGGGCGGCGATGGTGACATCCTCGCCGAGCTCGGCGGAAGGATCGACGAAACTCTGCGTGTGAATTCCGGGAGCGTCGTACCGAACGACGGGATGGAAGAGGCGGAGCACCTGTACGAATCCGTAATACGGATCCTGAAGTCTGAGCCGGGAGAGGTCTTCGCGCGTCACCACCGTTTCCGGGGAAACGATGATGGCCGTGGCGTTGGTCGTCTCGATGTGCTTTTGGTATTTCTTGTTCGCGAGGAAGGTGATATCACCAGGTCCCGCCGATTCGATCGGGGCAAGACCGGTAATGACCGTGGAGCCGTCACCTTCCAGTGCGGCACCGAGTTGTTCGGCGAGTATGTCCAATGTGAAGGTCACGACGACTCACTTGCCCGGAAATTGCGGGGGTGGCTGATCGGCAGGTGTCGGCGGTGGCGTGCGCACGGGCTGCGAACCGGGCTGTCGCTGTCCAGGCTGCGTCTGTCCGGGCTGCGTCTGTCCGCCGGGTTGTCCACCGGGCTGGCTCTGTCCGCCCTCGCCGGAAAGCTGGCGCGGGGGAAGCACGGTCTTGATGCGATCGATGGCAAGTTTCGTCAGGTCGTGGTCTTCATTCGCGTAGATGATCATCACGCCGCCGCTTTTGTCGAACACATAATCATAGCCCTTTTCAATGCCGAGCTGCTTGACCTGGTCGAAGACGAGATCCTGGATGGGACGCATGAGCTGGTCTTCCATCTTGAACAGCTCGCCGTCCTGTCCGAATTTCGCGTCGCGGTAGTCCATGATGCGTGCGTCGAGTTCCTGCAGATCCTTCTCAGCCCGGGCGCGGCCTTGGTCGGTGAGGATGAGCTTGCGTTTGTCGTAATCGTTGAATTTCGCCTGCCACTCGTCTTCGAGCTGTTGCAGCTCCTGCTGCCACCGGTCCACCTGCGCGTCGAGTATTCGCTGCGCTTCCTGGGCTTCGGGCAGATCCTTCATGATGGCCGCGATGTCGACATAGGCGATCTTCTGCTGTGCCATCGCGGGAAAGGCGACAACAAGCAGCAGGACCGCCAGGACGGAGACTCTCGTTCTGATCATGCGTACCTCGATACAGCTGTTAGCGGGATCCTCGTTTCAAATAGTCCAGAACCTTGAACGTATAGTCGAATTTCGCTTCTGCGTAGAGCAGCATCGCAGCGTCCTCGATTTTGTCGAAGACGAAGTTGAGCTTCTCTTGTTTCGCCACTTCCTCGATCGCCTTGAGCACCTTGGCCTGCAGCGGCTGCAGCATCGACTGGCGCAGGCGGGCGGCGTCACCGGTCTGCCCGAACTTGCGGGTGCGGTAGTCGGTGACTTCCTGCTGCATGCGCATCAGTTCCTGCTGTTTGGTCTGCTTGGCCTCTTCCGACATCATGCCCTGCTGGGCCTGGTAGGCTTCGAAATCCGTCTGGAAACTCCGCGCCATGATATCAAGAGTGTCCTGCCACAGTCCAAGCTGCGCGTCGAGCTGTGTTTGTACTTCCTGTGCCTCGGGGAGTCCTTCGAAGATCTTCTGCGAATCGACAAAGCCGATCTTCAGGTTCTGTGCTCCCGCGGTCATGCCGAAGGCCACAAGGCAGACGGCCGTGAGAAAGAGAGAAAACCGTGTCATTGTTCCTCTGGGTCGTATGAATAGAAAATAGAATGTTCGGTAGTCATTCAAAGATATCAAAAACCGCGGCCGAATTGGAAATGGAAGTGCCAGCCGTCGGCCTCGCCATCCTTGGGTTCCACGTCGTCGAAGCCATAGCCGTAGTCGAAGCCGATCAGGCCCACGCCCTGGATGAGCAGACGCGCACCGAAACCGGCGCTGCGCTTGAGGTTGAACGGATCGAAGAAGCGCTCGTCCAGCCATACGTTGCCCGCTTCGGCGAAGCCAAGTATGTACAGCGGCATGGGGTTGAGCGTGATGGCAAAACGCAGCTCCGCGACGTAATGCGAGTAAATCGTACCGCCGGTGATCTGTCCGGAGACCTGCGGACCGATACTGCGGTCTTCGTAACCGCGCAGGGGCATGGTCTGATACTGCAGGCCGTTGCCACCCATGAAAAAGTACTCGATCGGCGGAATATAGGAACTGGCGTTGAAGCCCTTGACCAGACCGTATTCGGTACCGGTGTACAGCGTGAGCCGCGGCTGGTCGTTGATGGTCAGCAGCGGGGTGAACCACTTGAGTTCGAGCTGATGCTTGTGATAGTCGACCGAACCCGGCAGGAAGCCGCCGCTGATTTCCGTGGTCAGCGCCACGCGCGAACCCGCGCTCGGGAAAATCGGGCTGTCGAGCGAATTGCGCGAGAGCACCTGCGTAAGACTTACCTGCGTGTAGTTTCCGGTTGCGTAGAAAATGCCACCGTCCTTCACGTCCAGTTCCTGGAAGCGCACAAACCAGTCGCCGCGCGCGAAGTCATCGGGCCAGCGGAAGCGCCGTCCGAGATTGACCGAAGCGCCCGTGCGGCGCATGTCGAAGGCATACTGCTGCCGCTCGTCGTAGAGCGAGAAGCCGACCGACGTCGGCGAATCCATGAACCACGGCTCGGTGAAGGAAAGCGAGAAAATGCGGAAGCGCGAGGCCTCGCCGAACTGCCAGTTGAAGTTCAGCACCTGTCCGGCGCCGCCGCGGAAGGGCTCGGCGATGTTGAAGTTGTTGAACGTCAGTCCAAATGCGCCCGTGGCACCGAAGGTGCCGCTGTAGCCGACCGATGCGTTGAAGGTGTCGCTCGAGCGCTCCTCGATGTTGTAGATGATGTCAACGGTTGAGTCGTTGACCATCGCCGGCTCGGGACGGATGGTTTCCGGATTGAAATAATTCAGCGTCGCGAGCTCGCGGATGCTGCGAATGATGGCGGCGCGGCTGAAATAATCGCCGGGCCAGGTATACAGCACGCGGCGGATCACCTTGTCATGCGTCTTTGAATTGCCACGGATGTGCACATGGCCGATACGCGACTTGGTGTTTTCCTGGACGGTGATGACGACGTTCACGGTGTCCGGCGCCACGCGAATGCGTTCGTCGCTGGCGAAGAAACGCAGGTAGCCGTTGTCGAGATACAACGAACCCACGTCGGTCTGGTCGGGATTGCCGCGGAGATTTTCCTGGAAACGCGTTTCGTTGAAGATGTCTCCGGACTGGAAGCCGAGCCGTGCCGACAGCAGGGAATCGGGATAGACCGTGTTGCCTTTCCAGACGATATCTCCCACATAACTGCGGGCGCCTTCATCCACCGTGATGTCGATGTACATGTCTTCGCGGTCGTTGCTGTACCAGATGGAATCGCGCACGATCTCTGCGTCGAGGTAGCCATCTTCGCGGTACTGCTGGATGATGAGCTTCTTGTCTTTTTCGTAATTGATGCGGTCGAAGCGTGAGCTGGACCAGAATTTCCACCACTTACGCTCGGAAATCTCGTCCATCGCTCCGCGCAGGTCGTCATCATCGAAGGCCTCGTTGCCGCTGAAGCTGATGCGCGCGATGCCCACCTCGGGTCCTTCATCGATGTCGACAACCAGCTCGGCACGGTTGTCCTGCGGATTGACGATGTTTGCGGTCAGCTCCACCGTCGCCAGCATGTAGCCCTCTTCCTCGTAGGATTTGAGCAATCGCCGCTGGATGCGGTTGAAGTCCACCGGACGGAGGATCTGCCCCTTGATCAGGCCGACCTTGCCTTCGACGTCCTCGGTGCTGAATTCGTCGTTTCCGTTGATGGTGATGCGCTCGAGCCGCGGGTATTCCTTCACCTTGATTTTCAGGAAGACCCCGTCACCGACCTCGCGGTCAATCAGGATCTGTACATCCGAAAAAAGGCGGAGCGCCCAGAGTTTGGAAATGGCTTTCTGCGTGGCGTCGCCCGGAACGACGAGTTCGTCGCCCGTGCGGATACCGGAGGTCAGGATCACCGCTGAGGCGTCCGACGTCACGTTCCCCTCCACGGAAAGACCCAGCACCTTGTACATTTTCTGCTGGGGGAGCTGCTGTGCGTGGACATTCCCCCACGCCAGCAGCATCAGCGCGAGGAGGAGAGGGAGATTAGATGCTCGAAACTGCATTAATACGCTGTTCTTTTTTCGAGGTGCGGTGGCCGGACGTTTCGGTGAGTTGCTCGCTGACCTGGCCGAAGCGGCGCTCGCGCGTCTGATACGAGCGGATGGCGTCGCAGAGTTCGGGCGTGCGGAAATCAGGCCAGAAGCGTTCGCTTATATAAAGTTCGGTGTACGCCAGTTCCCAGAGCAGAAAATTGCTCAGGCGTAGTTCGCCGCTTGTCCTGATCAGCAGATCGGGATCCGGCACATGCGCGGTGGAGAGGAGGGAGGAAATCAGTTGTTCGTCGATGTCCTCGGGAGAAATCCTGCCGCTGCGCGCGTCCATGGCGAGTTTTTTCACCGCGCGCACGATGTCCCATCGGCCGCTGTAACTCAGCGCCAGGTTCAGCGTGAGCCCCGTATTGCACGCGGTTTTGTCGGTCGCGCGCATGACTTCCTTCTGGGCCTCGGCAGGCAGGCGCGTCAGCTCGCCCATGGTTATGAAACGGATATTGTTCTCGTGAAGGTTATCGAGTTCGGACCGGAGCGACGACACGAGCAGTCGCATCAGCATCGTTACCTCGTCCTTCGGACGTTTCCAGTTCTCGGTGGAAAATGTGTACAAGGTGAGATACTTGACTTCGGCGCGGGCACAGGCCTCGACGATTTCCCGCACCGAACGCACACCCTCGCGGTGTCCGGAAACGCGCGCCTTGCCCCGGGACTTGGCCCAGCGGCCGTTGCCGTCCATGATGATGGCAATATGGTTGGGGATGGGTCCTTCGGCGGCAAGCGCATCGAGTTCCGCGAATGCTTCCGACGACATCTTTGAAATCCAGGCCAATCCGTACCTCACCAATTCACGTTACAAATAACCATCATATAAAGTAGAACTTTACCGTTCCAAAGTCAAGGTGGAGCGGGATGCCCTGCTTTCTCCGAACTCATTTCATATCAACGACTTACGAATGCGGCCGCCAACGTGGTACCCGGTGGCGCCTGGCAGGGATCGTGATGCGGAACGATCGGTGGTCCCGACGGAATTCGCTGGAATTATCCTGCCAATGTCGAGGCGGCACGAATAATGGCCAGGAAATCCTGCGCCTTGAGGCTGGCGCCGCCGATCAGGCCACCGTCGACGTCTGGACATGCAAACAGCTCTGCCGCGTTGTCGGCTTTCACCGAGCCGCCGTATTGGATGACGATGCGATCAGCCAGACCGCGGTCGAAGAGCGAGGCCAGCACGCCGCGGATATCGGCGTGCACTTCCTGCGCCTGTTCCGGCGTGGCGGTGCGTCCCGTTCCGATCGCCCAGATGGGCTCGTAGGCGAGCACCACGCCCTTCATTTCCTGGGCGGTAATGCCGGCCAGCACGCCGCGGACCTGGCCGCCCACGACCTCTTCGGTGATGCCGGCTTCGCGCTGCTCGAGCGTCTCGCCGACACAGACGATGGGAGTCAGTCCGTGTGTGAGCGCGGCGCGCAGCTTGCGGTTGATAAACGCGTCGTCTTCGTGGAAGTGCTGCCGCCGCTCGGAATGGCCGAGGATGACAAACGTGCAGCCCACGGCGCGCAGCATGCCGGGAGCGACTTCTCCGGTGAACGCGCCGTGATCCTCGTTGTGCATGTTCTGTGCACCAAGGCCGATGCCGCTACCCGCAATGGCTGCCTGCACCGACGAAAGGACGGGAAAGGGGGGACAGAGCACGACAGACACGCCGTCGGAAGGCGGGTCCGCAGCGAGGCCTTCATGAATGGATCGGGCGAGGGCTGTTCCGCTTTCGCTGTCCATGTGCATTTTCCAGTTGCCGGCGACGATATATGGTCTCATCCGATATACTCCTCTGTGTCTTGCCCGTAGGCGTGAAAGGGAAATATACGATGCCCATCCCGCTTTCGCAGGTCAATGTCGCATCGTGGGCGGAACTCTGCCCCGGAGGTCTCATATCACCAGGAGAAGCACTCCGTAAAAACGGCGAGGCCGACTTCAAGAAGCCGGCCTCGGAGTGGACAGGGACGGAATTGAACCGCCGACACATGGATTTTCAGTCCATTGCTCTACCAACTGAGCTACCTGTCCGTGGGCAGAGTATCAAATATACGTTGCCCACACGGGAAAAGTCAAGCAAAAGACGCCGTCGCGTTGTCGGCGCCTTCATCACGGATACAGGGATTCCGCCGCCGGATCACATCGGTTTGATGTCTCCGGAGCTGCTTTCGCGGGCCTCGACGCGCGGTGATCCGCGGTAGAGAATGTCTCCGGAACTGCTGCTCGCGGCACGCAGGCGTTCGGTCACCCATACGTGTGCGTCGCCGGAACTGCTGACACGCACAATGGCCTCGCGTGATTCGAGTCCCTTGCAGTCGAGATCACCCGAACTGCTAAGCTGCGCCTCCAGACGCTCGACTTCGCCATTCCGCACCTTGCAGTCACCGGAACTGCTCAGCTGCACTTCGAGCTTCGCCGCCTTGATGCCGCCGATGAGCAGGTCGCCGGAACTCGAACTCTTTAGTTCGACCTTGCGTGCCTTGATGCCCTTGATGCGGATATCACCGGAACTGCTGCTTCCGAGATAGAACTCTTCCGCGGAGAGAATCGGTGCGATGATGTCGCCGGAGCTGCTCGTGCGCAGGCTCCGCAGCGACGGGACGGTCACCGTGAAGCGCACCTTGCTGCGCGTGCGCATGCTTATGCCGTTCTCGGACTTGATCGTGAGCACACCGTCTTCGACCTCGGTGAGGAAATACCTGAGCAGATTGTCGTCGGCCTGGATCTCGCACTGGTACATGTCGCCGAGCTTTACGGTGAGCACTCCGATGGTCGCGAGCCGTACACCGTCGAAGATCGGCAGGGTGCGCAGATCGGTGCCAGGATTGCCCGAACCGGCCACGGAGTCACCAAGCAAGATCACGCCGTCTTCGGTGGCATTGCATCCGGCGGCCGTTGTGCACAGGATGCAGAGGAGCAGCAGGTTGGTCAGAATTTTCATTGCCTTATCCTTCATTCTTCCAGGTATTGTTTTCTTGATCGCTGTCGGGAATCCAGTTCGCGCCCAGGCGCAGAGAGGATACCGGCGCACTGTGTTCGACGCGGAAGGTCGCTTCCTTCGCGCCTCCCTTCCATATCGCCGCGGTCTCGGTCATGCTCTTCGTCTCGCCACCCTGCAGCGTGATCTCGATGTGCACGGGCACGGGCATGCTGCCCTGCCGGGTTACCGTGATCTCGGTATTTCCAGCTCGGGTTTCGACGTTCGTGATGGCGAGATCGGGGTGGACAGGTTCGAAGAACCACGGTCTCCAGAACCAGTCGAGATTCTCGCCACCGAGATCGTTGAATGTAAAGAAGAAATCCCATGGCAGCGGATGCCGTCCCTCCCATCGCTTGATGAAACCGCGCAGTGCGTCGTCGAAACGCTGTGCCCCCATCGCGTCACGCAGGATGTTCAATGCCGTCGCCGGTTTGATGTAGGCGAGCACCTGCAGCTGGTCGCCCCAGGACGCAAGTGCCGGGATGAGAAGCGGATAATCCATCTCGGTTCCGGCGAAACGTTCGTACCCCCGGGCGGCACGGATCATGTGGTCATAGTCCGATTGCTTTTTCTGCACGTCCACCGGCAGGAAGTAGGCCATCGCTTCGTCCATCCACGCATAGCGCGTCTCGTTGACGCCCACCATGAAGGGGAAATAGCTGTGCGCGATCTCGTGCGCGTGCACGTACACGTTGATGATGCGGTTGGGAAACTCCCCGTCGTTGACGATCATCGGGAATTCCATACCATAATATCCGTTGAAAACGGTGATGGCGGGATACGGGAACGGCACGCCCGGACGCGCGGCGCTCATCATCTCCACGGTCTCTTTCGCTTCGGCCGTGGCGCTGCGGAAGGACGTTGACGCGGGATCGTACGCGGCGTCGACGAACACACGGCCCTCGCCCGTGTTCGCGGACACGCCGTCCCAGCAATACCCGCGCGCCGTACCGAAGGCGAAGTCCGGGACGTCGGTGGCGAGGAATCGCCAGGTCACTCCCCGCGGCGATGCGATGTATGGGGACTGCCCCACGGCCTCGGCTTCGTTGACAATACGGATGACGGTATCCGATTTCATTGCCTGACGGTAGCGCGAGAGGGAGGGCTCGCGAAGCACGGCTTCGGGATTCCGCAGCGTTCCCGTGGCCCAGACCCCGTACCGTTCCGGTACGGTGATCTCGACGTCCATGTCGCCGTAGTCGGCATAGAACTCGTGCTCGCCGTCGTAGGAGTGCATGTCCCACCCGTGCACGTCGTCATAGACCGCGAGCTTGGGATACCAGTAGGCGATGAAGATCGACCCGTTTTCATAGCTGCCCATGCGCGGATTGCCGCCTCCTTCACCGGTGTTGACCGGGATGGTGAAATCCCATGACACCGTGAGTTCGACCGTCCCGCCGGTGGGCAGCGGACGCGGCAGCGCAACGGTCAGGTTGCCGCCGTCGACAACAGCCTCCTCGCTGCCGGGGAGGATGGTGCGGGATTCTCCGTCCGCCGTGAGCGCGGTGATGCGCATGCCTTCGGTCACGGCACGCTCGCCCAGTGCCGACAGTCGGGCCGCGCCCCGGCGGTTCATGTTCTGATGCAGTTTCAGCACGAGCCTGCGCAGGGTGTCAGGGGAATAGTTGCGGTAGGTGATGGTGGCCTCGGCCTGAAGCAGTCGGCTCTCGGGCATCACGGTCGCGCGGATGCGATAGTCGGCTTCGTTCTGCCAGTATTTCGCGCCCGGCGCGCCGTTCCATGCGCGCGTGCCGCGGTCGTAGGCGCGCCGGATGTC
>JAGTUZ010000261.1 GCA_018224415.1 Bacteroidota bacterium
ACAGCAGAACCTCAAAGAGGCGAAGCTCTCCGGCGACGCCGTATTCACCCCAGACGTCGAAGGAGTATTCCGTTCCATGCATGGCGCCTTGCGCCGTGACCAGGAAAGCGACCGGATCGAGGGGCCATGCATCGGAGAATTCAGGATTGCAGAGGTACGCGACCGCGAAGCGAAGACACTGATGAAGGGGTCTTGCGTAGCGATCGTTGTCATAGAAATTGATATCCGTTGAATGCACATTGTCGAGCGCCACACCGAAACGCAACTCATCGTGGTCAGCGATCACGGGCAGCGGCGTGCGACCAGCGAGGGAAAGGGAGATGTCCCAGCAGCTGCGCATCAGATCCTGTCGCTCACGGCCTTGGCTCGCGTTCGCTGACACATCGAAGCGATGCACCGACACCGCCGCCGCCAGGATATCGGACATCCTGTGCGCCAGGTGCAGGTCGGTTCGTTGGACAGCCCATTTCGATTGGATGGGGTACTCATTCCAACCCTCATACTCCGTCGTGTAGGCGTGATGACTCAGTGCAATACTCGTTTGCCATGCGGGGACATACAGCATGACAGCAGAGGACCAGGCGGAAGTCAGTTCCGTCTCGAAATAGTCATTGTTGAATCCGTTTGAAAACGTCGCCTGGACGTTCTCCTGGAACGCCAGCGAAGCAGGATTCTGTTCGACGGCGGCGATACCACGTCCCACTGCGGTGTACATCCCACCGAGGCGCACGATCTCCGCCTGACGCGGATACGAGAACTCCGCGAACTCACCGGGATACTGTGCCCGCAGGTTCGAGGCTGCGAACGGGAAAAGCGTGAGCAATATCAAAACGGGGAAGCGGATGACATCCTTCCGTGTTGTGTCAGTCAATACAGCGGCGCCCGCAGCTGCAGGCTCCAGACCGGATCATCGACGGAAGAACGGTCACTGTATCGCCACTCATAAGCGTTATCTGTGTCCGCGTACCATTCCGTGCGCGCGAAGTCGAGCTGCAGGTGCACGGGCATGCCGCCGCTCCACAGCCGGTGCAGGGGAAGATCGAGGCCGAAACCCCAGCGCAGTGCGGGGAGGCCGGGATCGTTGTAGCTGTAGGCCTGCCATTCGAGGTTCTCCCATCCCGCACTGAGCATCAGGATTTCAAAGAGGCGGATTTCCCCGCCGATGCCGTACTGCGACCAGGTCCTGTACTCGTGGTCTCTTCCATGCAGCGAGCCCTCCAGCGTCAGCAGCGCGGCGAAGGGGTCGAGGTCCCACACGCGATCGTACCGTGGATTCCAGAAATATGAGGCGCCGAGACGGAACACCTGGTGGATCGGCTCGGCCTGCGCTTCGTCGATGTAGCGGATGTCGCTCGCGAAGATATTGTCGAAGGTCAGCCCGAAACGCAGTTCGTCCCTTTCGCGGCCGATGAACGACGCCGTCATTCTCGCATGCACGGACAGGGAAGCGTCCCACGCATCGGCCGTGGCCTCGTAGTCAGACCGCCAGGAGGGACGGATGCGGGAATCGTAACGATGGGCGGCAAGACCGAGAGCGAGACCCTCAAGAAGAGCCGTAGCGGTGTGTACGCTGAGTCGAGTATTCCGGATATCATAGACGTAGAGGCCGTCATCATAGGACTTGAAGGAGGTCGTGAAATCATCGATCAGATATCCGACACCCACGGTGGTGTTCCAGCCAGGGATCGGCGCGCTGACCACGACGTCGGAAGCCATGTCGTACTCCACCCCGGGGAACGGGGCGCTTCGACCGCTGGAGAACAGCACCTGCACCTCCGGCTGGAAGGCCAGCGCCGCGGAATTGACGTGCGCCGCCGCCGCGCCGCGTCCCACCGCGACATACTGTCCGCCGAGCCGGACCGCCTCGGCATAATGCGGATAGCTCATTTCCAGGAACAACATGTTGTTCTGCGCACTCAGCGAAACGGCGCCGCAGAGCAGCGTGACAAGGAAGAGAGGGAGGGCACGCGGCATGTCGCCTCTATTGCTGATAATAGAATCTGATTCTGCAATAACAGAAAAAACACGTTTGCGGGAAAATGCAAAAATCCGTACCCCGGCATGTGGACGCGGAAATACAAAGGTCCCATGCAGTGCTTTTGCATGGGACCATCGGAGAGGCTGCGCTGAGATGTGCTCCGGGGAACGTGCCGCCCGGGATCGCCCGTGGCTCAGCGCCGGCCGCGGTGAGCTGCGCGTAGAGATCCGCCAGATGGCTGTCGGAGAACACGCCGCGCGAATCTTCCCCGGCGGCAAGGAACGTCGCGATAGCGGCAGGAAATGTCGAATTATCTATTCCGGATGAAACAATCTTTTGTCTTCATCGTAGGCGGGAACCCATCACCATCCGGGAGACGAGAAATGAAACGTCTATGCTGCCATGTCGCCACCCTGCTTTGCGCCATACTCGTGCTCGTGCAATCCGCCGGGGCAAACACCGGGCAGAGAGGCCCGTTCATCAAGGGCGTCGTTGTCGACGCGAAAAACAATGCCCCGCTCGTCTACGCGAATATCGTGCTGCGCGACAGCGAGACGCAGGACTTCGTTGCATCAACCTACAGCGGGGAGACGGGAGAATTCCTTCTCGCAGCGGTTCCGAAAGGACGTTATATCCTCACGGTCAGCTATATCGGCTACACGAAAATGGATGTCCCGGATATTTCCGTCGCAGAAGAGTCAAAACTGCTTGATCTCGGTGTGGTCGGCATGGCGGAGACAGCGGTTGAGGTCGGCGAGGTGACGGTGGACGCGCAGCGCGCGCCGGAGGAATTCCACCTCGACAAGAAGGTCATCAACGTGGGACAGTCCCTGCACGCGCAAGGCGGCAGCGCGCTGGACGTGCTGCGCGAACAGCCATCGGTGCGCGTGGATGAAAATGAAAACGTCACGCTGCGCGGCAGCGCGAATTTCACCATACTGGTCAACGGTCGCCCGGGTCCGTTCCAGGGATCCGACGCCCTCCGGCAGATCCCTGCCAATCTCATCGAGAGCATTGAGCTGATGACCAACCCTTCCGCGAAATACGAGGCGGAGGGTTCGGCGGGTATCATCAACATCGTCTTGAAAAAGGAAGAGAATTACAGCACCAGCGGTATCGTGAATATCGGCGCGGGCACGCGCGACAAGTACAACGCCGACGTCACGGTGACGCGAAACCTCGGCGCTACCAGGATCACGGGCGGAGCCGATTACCGGAAATCCACCACCCACCAGGTGCAGGACGTGGACCGGCTCACAAGCACGCCGATGGGGGATGTGACAAACAATTCGGATTTCCGCCGTCGCGATATCCGCGACCAGTACACGCTGCGGATGGGCGTGGACCATGAGTTCGCAGGTGGAGGTGCGTTGTCGATCAATGCCAATTTGGGGCAGGTGAAGGTCCCGCGCAGCTTCACATTCGACATCCATAACGTCTCACCCACACAGGATCTGTACCAGGTAATCCGCGACACCCGGGATCTGACGGCGAACTATTTTTCGCCCACTCTTTTCTACAAGCACAGCTTCGTGCCGGGTCGCAGAAGTCTGACGGTGGAGGGGACGTACACGCGGGTGAAAATCCCGTTCATCCAGAAGATGCGGGAATACACAAGCAACGCCACATTCACAGCGTTGGAATCCGAGCCTGTATCGACAGATCAGGATTCCGACATTGGCAGGCATGAAGTTCGGATGAATATGAACTACGCGGACAAGGTGTCGGAAACGGCAAGCCTGGAAGCCGGACTGCAGTCCGACTACTCGATTCGGAATTATGACGTGGAATATCGCAACTATGACTGGATCAACGAGACCTGGGTGTCGAATGACGAGCTGAGCAACATTTATAGTTTGACGAACTGGGTGCACGGGGCATTCCTGACCTGGGCCGACGTACTCGGGGAATTCCAGTACCAGTTGGGTCTGCGTGCGGAATACATGGACCGTCTGCTGATGCAGAAAACCCTCGTGGAGGACTTTGCCTACGACAAGCTCGACTGGTTCCCGAGTTTCAGCCTCGCGCGGAAGATCGGCGAGCACCAGTTACAGCTGAGCTACAGCCGCCGCATTAACCGGCCGAACGAGAACCTGCTCAATCCCTTCCCATTCTATTCCGATCGTTATCTCGTCAGCGCGGGCAATTCGCGGTTGCTTCCCGAGTACACGCATTCGCTCGAACTGAACTACCAGAAGATATTCGGCGGAGTGTACGTCTCCGTGCAGACCTACGGACGCTTCTCCGCCAATTCGATATGGCAGTCAATGTCCGCCGACAGCACCGGACGCATGTTCAGTACCTTCGGCAACTTCGCGGAGTCGTCGAACGTGGGAGCGGAGATCTCTGCCAGCTGGCGTCCCATCGCCTGGTTGCGTCTCGATCCGAACGTGAACCTCTTCAATTACGCCGTCGACGGCGAGGCCCTCGGCGTGAATCTTGACCAGCAGGCCTTCACCTGGACGGCGCGCCTGAGCGCCACCTGTACCTTCGGTCCGTCCACGCGCCTGCAGGCCACGGGCATGTATCTCAGCCGACGCATCGGGCCGCAGACAGAGACCGATCCGACGTTCTATCTCAGCGTCTCCGCGCGGCAGGAATTCCTCGACCGCCGCTTTGCCCTTACCCTGCAAGCGCAGAACCTCCTGCGCAGCGCTTGGGTCGATGTCACTTCCACCGGACCCAACTTCTCGAACAGCTCCCTGATCAAGCCCGAAGTGCCCATCGTCAACCTCACGCTCACCTACAATTTCAACAACTACCAGCCCACCCGCCGTCCCGGCCAAGGTCCGGAAGTCAACATGGGGATGTGAGCAGGGCGCTGGCAGGCCGGGGCGAATCACCGGAAATGGCCGAATCCCCAGGTGTAGCCAACCGACACGATCACCAGCACATCGCGGGCGAGAAATGAAGGTCCCCCCGGAGTCGATGCCGCATAGGTATCCGCGAGTGCGGGTTGCCAGGCGGCCTCCGCTCCGAGCAGAATGCCGCTGTCAAAGGAGAGGCGCACGCCGCCACCAATGAGGACGAAAGGCACAGCGGTGCGCATCCCTTCCGTGCCTTCGATGAAATTGAAGCGCTCGTGAAAACCGAACTGCACCATCGTTTCGAGGGGCACGGTGAAACCGGCGCCGGTGAGGAGGTGGGGACGCAGGCGTCCGCGCAGCGGCATCCATCGCAGCACCGCGGCGGCATCGATCCGTCGATGGCGGTGTTCCTCGACCAGCTGTTGGCGGAAATACCGTTCGACGCCTCCTTCACGCCATGCAGCTTCCAGTGATAAAGATATTCCTGTCGGAAAAGCGTATTCCACGGCGGCTCCCAGCGACAGCCCGCCTCGCGCGGCATGCTCGAGATTCTCCGATGATGGTTCGACCTCGCCGCCGGCCTGCACGAGTCCGCCGTCGAGACGCAGCAGCCATTGCGCGTGCGTGAAGGCCGGAGTGGCCAGAATCGCGATGATGATGATGTGGAAGGGAAGAAAACGAAATCCTGTCATGGCGGACTCACTGGCTGATGAGTATCGTGCGTGTTTCGACGATGCGGGGACCGACGTGCAGGCGGAGGAGATAACATCCGGCGGGCAATCCGCGTGCGTCGAGCTGCACCGTGTGGGCACCGATGCCGACCACACCGGCTTCGCGCCGCAGCCGTTCGCGTCCGAGCAGGTCGCTGATGGTGACTGTGACGTGGCCGTACATGCCGAGCGTGAATGCCAGCGTGAACGCGCCGCGCGCGGGCTGTGGCGCGACACCGTCGATGGTGTGCAATGGGCTGCGTTCGGGGTCGGGACGCCAGTCGGCGATTCCGGCGATGTGCGTGTCCATCCAATCGATGCGGTCACGAAGCCAGGTCTTGAGAAAATGCAATTCCTCCGCGACGCTGCGGCTTTCCCAGGCATCCATCCACACATAGGTGTCATGCAGCCGCCACAAGGCGTGATCGCGTGCGAGGGCGGGCGCGATGGAGGTGGAGACGGAGTCGATCCAGTACCCCAGTCGCGCCGTCGACAGCAATCCCGTGCGAAGGGAGAACCAGCGCCGCTCGAGACGATGGACGAAGGCCGTATCGGCGAGCAGCACCTTCCACCAGAAGGGGACGCGGTTGCGGTGGATGCGCCAGCCCTCGG
>JAGTUZ010000262.1 GCA_018224415.1 Bacteroidota bacterium
CCATGTTACGCCTGCTGTCCCTCGCCCTCCTGCTTTCCATCCATGCCCCGCTGCTGTCGGCACAGTCGCAGGGTGACGCCGCCGCGCTGCTCGACGCCGTGAGCGCGCAGTATGACAAGGTGAACGATTACAAAGCCCGCATCCATGCGGTCATCGAGATGACCGGCTTGAGCGTGCCACCGATGGACGCAGTGCTGTATTTCAAGAAGCCCGACAACATCCAGATCGAAAGCGACGGCTTTGCCATGCTGCCCCGCGACGCCGTGGGCTTCCACCCGGCCATGTTCGACAAGGATGATTACGACCTCGTCCTGCAGGGCAGCGAGACCATCGGCGGCGTTGCCTGTTCGAAGGTGAAACTGCTCGCACGCTCCGACACCCTGCGCCTGCAGCGCGCGATGGTCTATATCGACGCGAAGCGCGCGATCATTCTGCGCATGGATTTCGATCCGGGTGCAGGGGCCTCGGCCACGGCCGATTTCACGTATGCACGTGTGGACGGGAAGTACTGGCTGCCCTCGCGCATCGACGTGGAAATGGAATCACCCATGCGCGGTCGGCGTCCCGGCCAGCGGAAGAAGTCCGACGACGGGAAACCGGAGAACGCGAAGATCCGCATGACCTACACCGACTACGTCGTCAACCGCGGCATCCCCGACAGCGTCTTCGACAAGGACGCCGCGTCATCACAACGCGGCAGGAAAAAGAAATGACCCCCGACACCACGCCCGGAAACTCCGCCATGCGCATGCTGTTCATCGCTTTGTCCTTCCTGCTCTGCGGCACGGCGCTGCAGGCCTCGACCGCCCTCATCGACGTCGTGCACTATCGTGCGCAAATCCGCTTTGACCTTTCAGCACAACAGGTCAATGGCGACGCCCGGATCACCGTGCGCAACGCCGCGCGTGGCGCTCTGTCGCAAATCCCGTTCGACCTCGTTGCCATGACCGTCACCGCGGTGGAGGCGGGCGGCACGGCGGCTACGTTTCGCTACGACGACCGCGTCCTGATCGTGGAGCTGTCCGCACCGCTGCCGGCGGGCGATACAACGGAAATCCGCATCCTGTATTCCGGATCTCCGGGCAACGAGGGCGGCGGCTTTCCCTGGGGCGGATGTCACTGGGGCGACGTCACCTATTTCATGGGCGTGGGCTTCACCGATCCCGACGTGTCGATGATGCGTCGGTGGCTGCCGTCGAACGACATGCCGTCGGACAAGGCCACCTTCGACGTTTCCTTCATCGTGCCCGAAGGCCTCGTGGTCGCGGGCACCGGGCTGCTGCAGGAACGCAGTACAGCGAACGGAGAGGGCACCTGGCGCTGGGTGGAAACGCATCCCACCGCGACATATCTCTTCACCTACGCCATCAGCGACTACGCGATCGTGGAGGACGACTGGAACGGTATCCCGATGTCGTATTTCGTTCCCCGTGCCGACTCGCTCCGCGCCGTGTTGTACTTCTCCACCGTCGCGGGCATGATGGACGTTTTCACGGAGCGTTTCGGTCCCTACCCCTTCGACAAGGTCGGCTACTGCATCACGCCGATCGGATCGATGGAACATCAGACCATGATCAGCTACGCCGCGCCGCTGTTCACCGGCCTTTCCGAAGCGGGCATGACGGCCGCGCACGAACTCGCGCACATGTGGTGGGGCGACTGGGTGACCTGCGCCGACTTCCGCGACGCCTGGCTGAACGAAGGATTCGCGGTGTTCAGTGAATTCCTCTACGCCGAGTCTCTCGGCGGAGCGGATGCGTACTTCGAGGCCGTGCGCAGCACGTCGCAGCGGTACCGCATCTCCGACACGCGCAACGAAGGCATCTTCCCGCTGTTCGACTTCCCGCGTACGGCACCGTCGTCGAACTATCCGACAACCATCTACCACAAGGGCGGCGTGGTGCTGGCCATGCTGCGCGATGTCATGGGTGAGAACGCGTTCTTCGACGGCTTCCGCGCCTACGGACAGCGGCATGCGTATGGCAATGCCACAACGACATCCTTCCGCCAGGTGATGGAAGAATTCCACGGCAGTGACCTCGGCTGGTTTTTCGACCAGTGGGTCATCGCCGCCGGCTGGCCGGAATACACCCTGCAGCGCGTGCTCGACGACACGGGCGCTCCACTGCGCATGCGATTGCAGCAAACGCAGGATCAGGAGAAATACCCATTGTTCGCGATGCCGATGGACCTCGCCATCATCCGCAGCACGGGGGATACGGTCTGGAAGCGCATCGACACACGCGCCGAGGAGTTGCAGGAATTCACCTTCTCCGACATCGCCGCGAACGAAGTGCAGGGCGTCGTGCTCGACCCCCGCAACATCGTGCTCAAGCGTGTGGCCTACCGCACCGTCGGGGTGGAATCCGTTCCCCCGGTCGCGCCGGCCACGGGCTTCCGCGACATCTATCCGCAACCGTACGCCCCGTCACGCGACGGCATGCTCGCCGTCGGCCTCGTCACCGCGGAACGGTCCTCGGTCGCGGTGTACCTGCATGACCTACTCGGCCGCCGCGTCGCCACACTGCACGATGGCGGCCTTTCTTCAGGAGACCACCTGCTCCGTTATGATGGCAGCCGGTTGACAAGCGGAGTGTACACTCTTCTCCTCGTCAGCGACCGCGGCATGCAGGTCCGCGCACTCGTCGTCGAATAAGCAACTCTTCAGTGATACAACGGCGTGTGCGGCTCGACCCGCGCACGCCGTTGCCTTTGAAATATCATCGCGCCGCATTCGGGACGCATCGCATGAGCGATGCAGGGGAACCTGCCACGGACGTTGCCGTTCCCGGGTTCATCGTACGAGCAGGCGCAGCACCCGCGTGGCGCCGTCGCGCTTGCGCAGTTCGACCAGGTACAGTCCCGCCCGCAATCGCGTTGCGTCCAGCGAGAGCAGCGTCTCGCCGGCTTGCGTCGTGATGTCCCGCGTGGGCAGCATCTCCCGCCCGATCACATCCGTCACGCGCAGTCTGTACGTTTCCTCCACCGGCGTGCGCAGGCGAAGATACACGGCGTCGCCCGCCGCTACCGGCTGCGGAAACAGCAGCGCCTCGAACGAAGGCGCTGCTGTCGTCCCGTCCAGGCGCACCGCCGGCCAGGTCTTGCGCGTCCCGTCGAATTCCACCGCGGTGAGCCGGTACCAGCGCGTCCCGGAGCGTGCCGACCTGTCGTCGAGCGCATATCGCAGATCCCCCGTTCCTCCCGACGCCATAACCGATCCCACCACCTGCCAAGGGCCCGTTTCACCGGGTCCGCGCTCGACGAGGTAGGATTGGATATTCACCTCGGCGGTCACCATCCATGCGACGCGCGCACCATCGGCATGCGGCATGGCCGCGAGGAAAAGCAGTTCGACCGGAACCGGCCGGCTGCGATAGCAGGCGATGCCGTTGTTCGAGAACAGGAGGAACAACGACACCAAGTGGCCGGGACCATCGGGTCTCTCCTGCGGTGTGTAGTACCGTTCCATGAGATCGATGTCGGTGATGTAATTCCCGGGGCCGATGGACTGCGGTGCGGCCGATCCGACCCTGGGAGTGGGCCCCCATACCTGGAAGAAGCTCCCCCATATCGTCACATCCACCAGGCGGCCGGTGGTATTGTCGTTTGGGATGGTCGGGTCTATGGTGCTGGTGGGACGTGCATCCGCCACGGCAAGGAAACTCCTGCCGTACGCCGGCAGGGACAGATGCGCCATCGCTCCGCTCGGACCGAAGAGGCTGTTGGTCGAACTGAAAAACTGCACGTCCGATCCGGAGGGAACGGCCAGTCGCGGCAGCGGCGCCGTCAGGAGATGCCGTTCACGCACGCGGTACAGGTTCTCTCCGTGCCGGCGCAGCCAGATCCAGCGCTGCAGCGTGTCGCCGGAGAAGCTGTGGTCGCCAAGCGCGATGCCATGCGCCGCGGCTGCGGCGGGGACGTCCATCCGCATGCCCAGGCGGTAGGACAGCCGTCCCGAGCCGAACACGTCGCGTTGGGGACGTTGCAGGGAATCCCGCGTATCCGGCACCAGCACGGCGACGCTGCCGACAAGCCCGGTCCCTCCGGGCCACTGTCCGCTGGTCACGTACAAACGCGTGCTGTCGACGAGCACCGGGGGTCCTCCGGCGGGCGGCTGGTACCAGCGGCGGCCGCCGTCCACCGCAAAACCATCGCCCCAGCGGGCGTAGGGCATCTCGCTCGACGTGATCGACCCGATGCTGTCATGAGTGGCGTTGCAGGTGGCGTAGATGAGTTCCGGCGTCGAAGACGGCGTGTCCCATCGCCAGACGCGGAAGGGCCCCTGATGCAGGTACATCGAATCACATAACCCGGTCGGCTGCAGCAGGCAGATGCCCCAGAGCGGATCGACAAGATTGCAGGCATATATCCGGCCTTCCTCGTCGACATCGATGTTGTAGAGCGCGAACCAGTTCAGACCGAAGCCGAGGTTGGTGTTCGTGGCGGTCATGAAGGTATCCAGCGGTACCGGCAGTTCACCGCCCAGCCCCCGCCGCGTGAAATGCGCCGAGCGACCGAGATCCGTCCGTGGCTGGCCGCTCTGCGCGTCGAGGATATGGATGGATGGCGCGCTCCACATGGTCATCCCTGGCCGATGCGGGGAGACCACATACACGACTTCGCGTGTTTCGTCGTAGGCCAGTCGGGTGTACGCAAGCGAATCGTTCATCCAGGAGAAAGGGTGCTGGGACTGTCCCGTCGGCGGCGTCACCAGCCAGCGCTGTTCCCAGTCGATGTTGCCCTGCGCCGGGAGGCGGAGCAGGAGAAACGGCAGCATGAGCATGGAAAGAGTTGTCAAACGGATCACAAGGCGCATGGGTCATCCTCCATCATAATACTGTTGTGCAAAAGACCCCGAGGTCTCCGGATTGTGACAGTTCCCCATTCGACGCGGAGACTGTAACATTCCCGGTGTCGTGGTGTCTCTTTCGGAGACCGACCATTCAAGACATTCGAAATCCCAGCGGAATACGCGTTTCCATCTTGATTGATCTTGCGCTTTTCGGTATGTTTTATGATCGGGTCAATAAGTGTTTTGGCACGCTTCCCTCGAAGACAAACGAGATTCTTCAACATATTTCACTAGTACGGAGAGCTATCCATGAGAAAAATTCTACTGACGACCGGCTGCATGCTGGCCCTGCTCATGGCGATGCTGCCCGCGCAGATGAGCGCCCAAGGCAACATCGACTGGGAAGAGCTGTGGCGCAATACCCCTCCTCCCCCGACGAACCAGAACCACCCAAACGCGTGGATGATCCCGAGCAAGTCCTTCACCGGTCTTGCCTATGACAAGTGGCGCGATGTCGTGTACATCGTAAATCCGCACACTACCGTGTCGGGTCCGGTGTTCTGGCAGACACCGCGCATCTATGCGTGGAACGCCAGCAACGGACAGCCTGCCCTGCACATGGGACGTTCGGCCGACGCACAGGCACGGGGTATGGGCGGCGAGCTTCCGGTACCCATCGACACCATCACGCCGACGACGCTCAACCGTGGGTATTCACAGAATACGTACAGTCTATACAAGATAGACCTTGATGACGAGGGCCGCATTTTCGCCTGCAACCTGGTTGTGCCGATCTGGGGTATCTGCATCCTCCTTCCAAGCGGTCAGTGTGACCCGGTGTACCTCGGCCAGGGTCCCTTCCGCGTCTGGCGCTGGGACACCCCTGTCGCGGCACCTGTGCTCAGCTACGCGACACTCAACACCGCCGCTTCCGGCGTGGGTAATTTCAACAGCAGCGAAATGACTTATTCCCGCTGGGGTGACGCGTTCGACGTGGTCGGACAGCGCAAGATGTTCACTCCGACCAATGGCGACCCACCCTACATGGTGGATTCCGTGCGCATCTACACCTCCGGCGGCAGCTGGCCGACACAGCCAGAGTGGAACCGCGAAGTAAACGTCATTCTCTCCGATCTGCGCCCGATTGCCAATCGACCCAACCGTGACGTGCCCGGCGGCGGCAAGCTGGACTATCGCCTGGCGGTCAGGCTCGAGAATTCGATTTCCGGTCTGGCCTCGCATGGTGTCGCCGCGACACCGATCGACGCGACCGCGACCCTCGCGTTTTCGGACGTGTGGATGGATTCGAATCC
>JAGTUZ010000263.1 GCA_018224415.1 Bacteroidota bacterium
GACAGCCCCTCGTCGGCACCGGCACGCTGCTGCTGTTGCGCGCCTGGGCGGTGTGGGAAGATCCCTCGCAGAGTCCGCTCAACGTGCGCGACCTCGTGTGGAACGCCGGCAATCCGCGCGCCGAGACCATCGACGGACTGGTGGCCATCGACAGCATCTGCAACCAGTATCTGAAGAACATTTCCTTCGGCGGCCTGCCGCTGCTGCGGGGCAACCATCCCAACCCGTTCAATCCCACGACGCAGATCGACTTCGAGCTTCCCGCGCCCGCCGACATCCGTCTCGACGTGCTCGCCCTCGACGGCCGTCACATCGCCACCCTCGCCACCGGACGCTTCGACGCCGGCACCCACCGTGCCGACTTCACCGCCGCCGGCCTCCCCAGCGGACTGTACCTCTACCGCCTTCAGTCTGGCGGACACGTCGTCACCCGCAGCATGCTGCTGCTGCGGTAGCAGGAGCGCAAGGGACCCCCGCGCCCCAGCGCGGGTAGTTGACACTGCCGGTGTTAACTGCCCGCGCTGGTGCGCGGGGGTCCCTTGCGCCCGCCCGCCCTTCCCGGCTTCGTTCCGCTTCGCGGAACTACGCCGCGGCAAGCCGCCCTTCCCCTGCGCATTGGTGAATATTATCGCTTATACTGCGGGATATTCGTATCTTTGTGTCTGACATTTTTGCGGCATTTTCCGCCGCGTACCTTCACACACAGAACGGAGATTTCTCCCCATGTCTCTCGCATCCCAAATGCTGGAGTTTTTCCGGCGCCGCTCGAAAGCGGTGCTCGGCGGAGGCGAAAAGGCCATCGAAAAGCAGGTGGCGATGGGCAAGCTCACGGCGCGCGAGCGCATCATGACGCTGCTCGATGCGGATTCCTTCCACGAATACGACCTGTTTGTCGAGCACAAGTGCAATGACTTCAACATGGACAAGAAGCAGCTGCCGGCCGATGGCGTGATCACGGGCACGGGAAAGATTTCCGGTTTCCCGGTGTGCATTTTCGCGCAGGACTTCACCGTGGCCGGCGGTTCGCTCGGACTGATGCATGCACGCAAGATCACGAAGATCATGGACCACGCGATGAAGCTGGGCCTGCCGCTGATCGGCATCAACGACTCCGGCGGCGCGCGTATCCAGGAGGGTGTGAATTCCCTTGCCGGCTACGGCGAGATTTTTTTCCGCAACACCCAGGCCTCGGGTGTGATCCCGCAGATCTCGGTCATTCTCGGTCCCTGCGCCGGCGGCGCGGTGTACTCCCCGGCGTTGACCGATTTCGTGTTTGTCGTCGACAAGATCTCGAAGATGTTCATCACCGGTCCGGAAGTAATCAAGACCGTGCTGGGCGAGGAGATTTCGATGGAGGATCTCGGCGGGGCGCGCGTACAGACCGAAATCACGGGTAACGCGCATTTCTTCGCGCACAGCGAGACCGAGTGTTTCGATCAGATCAAGAAGCTCGTTACGTTCATTCCGTGGAACAACCGGAAAAAGCCGGACGCCTTTCCTCCCCGTCCCCCAAAAGCGCAGTACGATATCGAGAAAATCATTCCCGTCAATCCCCGCCAGCCCTACGACGTGCGCGATCTGATCCGCTCGCTCTGCGACGATTCCGATTTCTTCGAGATCCAGGAGCACTGGGCGGCAAACATCGTCATCGGTTTTGCGCGGCTCAACGGAGAAACCGTGGGCATCGTGGGCAACCAGCCGCTGGTACTGGCCGGTGTGCTCGACGTGGACAGTTCGGACAAGGCCGCGCGCTTCATCCGCTTCTGCGACGCGTTCAACATTCCGCTCATCACACTTGTCGACCTTCCTGGCTATCTGCCGGGGGTGGACCAGGAGCACGCGGGCGTGATCCGTCACGGCGCGAAAATTCTGTATGCCTACAGCGAGGCCACGGTCCCGAAAGTCACGGTCATCCTGCGCAAGGCCTACGGCGGTGGGTACATCGCCATGTGCTCGCGGCACCTGGGTGCGGATTTCGTGTTCGCCTGGCCGACGGCGGAGATCGCCGTCATGGGACCCGAAGGCGCGGCGAACCTCATCTTCCGCAGCGAGATCGCCACGGCCGACGACCCCGACGCCATGCGACAGGCCAAGGTGCAGGAGTACACCGAGAAATTCGCCAACCCCTACATCGCCGCGGCCAACGGCCATGTCGACGCGGTGATCGGTCCGCGGGAAACGCGGGAATTCCTCATTCACTCCATCGAAATCTCGCGCGACAAACAGGAAACCCGTCCACAACGCAAACACGGCATCCCGCCGTTCTGAGCCATGGAAGAACAGAAACACCCGGAAACCACACAGGGCAACGCCGCGGACGAAACGTCTGACACGCTTGTCATCGACGACTCCCGTTATCGCACTCGTCTCACCACGAAATTCGCGAGACGCCTCCCGTACACGAAACCGGATCCGAACATGGTGAAGGCCTTCATTCCCGGCCTGATCCAGGACGTGGTCGTGCAGCCCGGACAGAAGGTGAAATGGGGCGACAGCCTGCTCATTCTCGAGGCCATGAAAATGCGGAATGATGTGACCGCACCCCATGACGGCACCATCAAAAACGTGCTTGTAAAAAAAAATGAGCGCGTGATGAAAAATCAGTTGCTAATCGAGTTCGAATGATGTATATTTGATCTCCCTCCCTCCCCCCCATGGGTCGACCGCTAATGTGCGGTTGGCCCATTTTTTTTGATGTTTTTGGCTAGTTCTCTTCCGTGGAAGCTGGTGTGGCAGTGGGAAACCCGGATGGAAGGGGGCTCTGTCAAGACGCGGGAGCGGAAAAGTGGAGAAAATTTAGCCCTCCTCGCGCTTCGGGGTAATACGGCCCCCCGTATCCAGGTTGAGACATTCTACTTGCAATTGGTTCGGGACGGATGTACTATTCAGTGTCACTTTACCATAGTAGCCGATTCCCGTCCCCGTCCCTGGAGGACTAATGCGCATTTTCAACGATAATGGGATGATGATTCTCCCGTCTTCCTTCATGCCAGAACTGCGTGAGAGCAACAAGGCACTGGTCATGAAGGCCTGTTACTGTCCGCGAGGACACAATCTTGTCAATGACAAGGTTATGTTCGGCGAATTCGAAGGTATCCTCATGCGCGTGCGCAAGGGCATGCATGAAGGCCTGTTGGCTGTCAGTCCCGTCTACGGGGACAAGTCCCGCATTTCCCTCGGCATGCGGCTCGATAAAGGCGATGTATTGATTTTGGTGTGTCCGGAATGCGGCGTGCCGATGCCGATATACGACCAGTGCACCTGCGGCGGCGATATACGCGCACTGTTCACGCGTCCCGTTCCGGATTTCGACAACTGCGTCGGCATCTGCAACCGGGTCGGCTGTCATACTGCGGAACTCCGCAACGGCGACAAACTCCTCACATACGCGAATCTCGAGTCCTGATCCGCAACACGCACACGCCGGGAGCTGGCAGCGGTTGCCTGCACTGATTGTCTGTGCGGATGGCGGGAAATCGGACTTGCTTCTTTGCCCTGTGAGGGAGATTTTGGGGTAACGGTTTTTTCGCCAGAATGCGTGTTTCCATGCCCCTTTCCTCTCTTCCGGTTACGACGCCTCGAGGACGCTCCGATGACACGGAGTGCCGTTCCCTGCTGACATCTGTCCGTATGTTCCATACCGGTGTCCGCATGCCGCCGCCACTGCTGCGGCCGGTGTTGCTGCCGCTGTTGCTGCCGCTGTTGCTCGTCCTGCTGCTCGTTTCGTGCACGGAGGATGATGGACCGATCGCCCCGCCGGTGGATCCCGGGATCGTGGAGGTCGAAGCACGTGTGTTGTTGCTGATCAAGCAGTACCGGGGGGACAATGGACTCGCCCCGTTCGCGATCAGTGACGTGATCACCACACAGGCGCGCAATCACAGCCGCGCCATGGCTGACGGTACAGTGCCGTTCAGCCATGACGGTTTCCCGGAGCGGGTCGAGGCGATCAAAAAGGAAATCAACATCGCGGGCGCGGGCGAGAATGTCGCGATGAACAGCGGCTACACCGATCCGGCGCGCGCGGCCGTCGATGCCTGGATCAAGAGCGACAGTCACCGGGCCAACATCCAGGGGGATTACGATCTGACAGGAGTCGGTGTGGCTCAGAGTTCCAGAGGCGGTTACTACCTGACGCAGATCTTCGCGAAAAGCAGGTAAGCACACCGTCACCGGTATTGGCAAGAAAAAGACGCGGGGTGCGAATATCGCACCCCGCGTCTGATTTCCATCTGCAGGTGAAATTATTTTTTCTTCGCAGGGGTGGGACGCTTCTGTCCCATCGACTCGAGGCCCAGTGCCTTGGCGACCGTCACGCCAATCATGGCGGGACTCTCCACCACATGAATCCCCGCATTTTTCATGGCTTTCATCTTGTCGACCGCAGTCCCCTTGCCGCCGGCGATGATGGCGCCCGCGTGGCCCATGCGGCGTCCCGGAGGAGCGGTGCGTCCGGCGATGAAGCCCACAACCGGCTTGGTCATGCTTTTCTTCACCCAGGCGGCGGCCTCTTCTTCCGCGGTTCCGCCGATCTCGCCGATCATGACAACGGCGTCGGTCTCGGGATCCTCGTTGAACAACTGCAGTGCATCGATGAACTGCGTGCCGATGATCGGATCACCGCCGATGCCGATGCAGGTCGACTGGCCGATGCCGAGTTCGGTGAGTTGGTTGACCGCTTCGTAGGTGAGCGTTCCGCTGCGGGACACAACACCGACATGGCCCTTCTTGTGGATGAAGCCCGGCATGATGCCGACCTTCGCAAGCCCCGGGGAGATGATGCCCGGACAGTTCGGACCGATCAGACGCACACCGCGCTGATTGACGAATTCGAATGCCATGATCATATCGCGCGTGGGCAGGCCTTCGGTGATGCAGACGATCAGCGAGATGCCGGCATCGGCCGCTTCCATGATCGCGTCGGCCGCCGCGAAGGGAGGAACGAAGATCACCGACACATTCGCCTTGGTCTTCGCCACAGCGTCCTTGACGGTATTGAACACCGGGACGCCGATATGCTCGGTGCCGCCCTTTCCCGGAGTGACCCCTCCGACCACCTTCGTGCCGTATTCGATCATCTGCGTGGCATGGAAGGTTCCCTCGGAACCGGTGATGCCCTGCACGATAATCCGGCTTTTCCTGTCGACTAAAACGCTCATGCTCTTGCTCCACGCGCTGGGATGGATGGAATATCATTGAAAAAAGTCAAGATTCACAAAAGTAGCTTTTTCACCAGCGTGAAACAAACGTGGACGTTCCCCGGAATCCTCGTAGCTTTCAGAAAACAGGAGACAAGCCCAATGGATGAGATGCGCAAGGAACTGCTCAAGGTCATCGGATACTCCGACAAGGCCGTCGATGTGCTCGACGCGGATCTGCATTGCGGGGAAATGCAGGATCCCACCGTGAGCGTGCGGCATCAGGATAGCTGCGGCGACGTGCTCATGCTCGACCTCCGCATCGAAAGCGATACCATCCATGATGTCGCCTTTCGCATTGTCGGCTGTTCAGGACTCCAGGCAACCGCCTCCGGCATGGCGGCATTGGTCATCGGCATGTCCGTCGACAAGGCGGAGCGCATCGGTCCGCACGATGTCGTGTCCTGGCTCGAGGGCATTCCTGCAAACAAATTCGAATGTGCCGAAGCCGCATGTCTGACGCTGCGTGAGGCAATCGAGGAGTATCGTTCGGAGAGGAGCGGAGAGGAGCGGGTAGGAACGGAGAGGAGCGGGTAGGAACGGAGAGGAGCGGGTAGGAACGGAGAGGAGCGGGTAGGAACGGAGAGGAGCGGCACATCAGAAATGCACAGTAAGGGTAACGGCGAGGATGGCGCCGATGATGCTCTGGGCGATGATTGTATCACCGGCGATTTTTTTGCTTGGATCCGCGCCCTGCGCGAGACCGACCGGTGTCCAGGACGCCCAGTAGCAGTTGTTGCCGAGAATATCGGACGCGAAGGCACCGCGCCCGCTCCATGATCCGCCGACATTGAAGAGTTCGGTATATCCGTAGAAGATCGCATCCAGTCCCCAGGTCCACCAGAGCACGTTGAATCCGATAGCCGACGGCAGCCCCAGTTTCTCGTACAGCATCCAGCTGACAGCGAGCTGCGCCAGGCCCTGCAGCACGCGGTAGACAACCAGGCTGCCGTGATCGCCGCTGGCGCGGGCAAGATTGTAGCCGACATAATCGAACAGCGCCAATCCCATCGCCGCGCCGCCCAGGTACAGCAAGCGATCCTGTTCATCGGGAGCGGTGACCGCCGCGGAGTCCCATTCGGCAGGCGTCCACGTCTTATCGACGGCCGTCCATTCCACCCCCGCCGGCACCGGCCTCCCGTCACGCTCCTCCCGATACTGCGCCTGCAATCCCAGCACTGAAGCCAGCAAGGCGAGGGATATGAACACCAGGAATAGCCGCATCCATCCTCCATCTTCGAGAGTCGGGGCACCATCACCGCGCCGCGAAGCGGCGCAAGCCTACAGCCTACCGCGCGCCGCGAAGCGGCGCAAGCCTACAGCCTACCGCGCGCCGCGAAGCGGCGCAAGCCTACAGCCTACCGCGCGCCGC
>JAGTUZ010000264.1 GCA_018224415.1 Bacteroidota bacterium
GCAACTTGCGGTCGCGGCCCGACACCTGTCCGCAGATGGTGTCCTTCGCATGGAAGTTCTCCGCGATCTCTTCCATCGAACCCTCGCGGAATTCCGCCACGCGGGTACGCAGGAACTCGCGGATGTCGTGAAATGACGCCTTGTCCATCGTGGTCTGCGAAAACAGCACCGTGCGTCTGTCGAGGTTCACGGTCTGGCGCGCCTCGTCGAGCGTCTTCACCACCGTGCACTCGTCTTTGCAGACGCCGCGCAACCCGATCACCTCGGCATGCTCTTTCTTGCCGAAAATCACGACCTGCCAGCCCTCGAGGTAGTACTTGCGTACGCGCTCCTGCAGCTTGGTCACGATCGGGCATGTGGCGTCGATCAGTTGGATGCCGCGCTCGCGGGCGCGGCGGTATGTCGAGGCCGGTTCACCGTGCGCGCGGATCAGCACGCGTGTGCCGTCGGGCAGCTCGTCGAGCTGCGCGTGGTCAATGGTACGAAGGCCGACAGCGTCGAGCCGTTCGATCTCCTTCGGGTTATGAATGATGTCACCGAGGGAGACCAGGGTTGCGCCGTTGCGGAGTTCTTCCTCCGCGATATCTATCGTGCGGACCACACCCCAGCAGAAGCCGGCGGTGGGATCGATGCGAACATTCATCCTGTCTGTCCTTTCTGGAACTGGTCGATCCTCTTCTCTACCAAACCCAGAATCATCGAAACTTGTTCATCGATGCTGGTATTGGTTGTCTCGACCTCGATCGCGTCCTTGGCCTTGCGCAGGGGCGAATGCTCGCGCGCGGCATCGTTGCGGTCGCGTTCCTCGATCTCGCGGAGGATGGTCGCGAAATCGGCATCCATGCCCTTCTCCTCGAGCTGCAGCTTTCGCCGCTGTGCGCGGGTGGAAGCGTCGGCCACGAGAAAAATCTTGCATGGTGAATCGGGAAATACGACGGTACCGATGTCGCGTCCTTCGAGCACGGCACCCATGGCGCCTCGTGCGGCACGGCGCTGCAGCTCGACCATCGCCTCGCGTACGCAGGGGATCGCGCTGATGTCGCTCGCGGCGCGGCTCATTTCCTGTGTGCGGATGAACTCCTCGACGTTTTCGCTGTTGAGCAGCGTATGCTGTTCGCCGTCCATTCTCTCCAGACGGATATCGATGTCCGGCAGCAGCCCGCAGACCTCTTCCCGGTCGTCAACCGACACGCCACGACGCTGCGCATACAGCGCCACTGCGCGGTACATCGCACCCGTATCCACATATATGAAGCCCAGATCGCGCGCAAGGGCCTTCGCCGTGGTCGTCTTTCCCGACCCGGCGGGACCGTCGATGGCGACGATGAACGGACGGAATTTGGGTGCAATATCCATAAGCTATGAAAAATACTATGGGTTAGCGGAAAAAGCAAGGAGGATCGCGAGGGCGCCCTTACGCCCTCACGCCCTTGACATCGTCCCCGGTTATCCATAACTTCAATCAATCGGTGTAAAAGGCATATTTTGCATTGCATTACGCGTTTCCTTATCCCCAACGGAGTGTGATGATGACTCCCACACGCCTTTCCCCCCTTTCGCTTCTCTCCCTGCTTCTGTGGCTCGCGATCATCCTGACCGCGGGACCACCCGCGAACGCACAGCCACATGCGGCCTTCACGGTGGACGTGGATTCCGGTGCCGCGCCGTTGTCACTGCAGTTCACCGATCAGAGCACACCGGCAGATTCCATCATCGGTTGGGCATGGGATGTCAACGGCGACGGGATAACGGACAGCCAGGACCGGAATCCCCGCTGGACGTACGAGTTGCCCGGACGCTACACGGTGCGACTGGTCGTGCGCGACAGCGCGAGCAGCGATACGGCGGTGTATGTGGATTTCATCGATGTGGCACCGGTACTCGAGGAGGATATCGCCTGTCTCGTACGGGTGGTGGAATACAGTTCGCCGCTGGTCCGCTATGTCGAATTATGGGGCTATGAAGGCAGCGGCCTCCCCGCTCCGCTCTCGCCGGTCTCGATGCGCATGCCGGTCGACAGCAGTGGACAGGCGTCTTTCTACTGGGGGAAATTCCTGAACGTGCTTTCACAGAACATCACCGATCTGCTGCTGCTGGACGAAAATTTCCGTGTGCTCGGGAAGACGGGATTTTCCTATCCGTACAAGGACCTCGCCGCCCGGCGGCGGCGCGATGCCGTTGTATTCCTGCATCGGGATCTCACTTCCTACCAGCAACATCCACGCGAACAAGCGGACGCCACACGCTGGATCTTTCCCGCGCGCAACCGCTTCCCGTGGCTGCCGGGACGCCCGGCGGCGGCGCTCGCCACAGGGGGCGAGGCGCAGAATGGTCCGCTATACCAGACGACCCTGCTGCTGCCGCCTGCCGCCTACGACTCGGGCGCGGTTGGATATGCGCAGTTCCTCCTCGCGAACAGACGGCCCGACCGTTTTCCCCTCCTCTTGCTGGCGGATATGGAACAAACCCGTGCGGCGTGGGGCGTGGATACAGACATCATCACCCCGGCGGACACACTTGTGCCGGGTTTCAATGGAAAACACGACTACGCTTTTACCTCCTCGACCGCGCGCCTGCAGCAACGAGACCACTCGCATGACAATCACTTCGACGTGTGGGAATATTATTATCCGCCGGACCAAAACTGGGAAGAATCGGCCTACCTCTTCGCCCGTGATCTCGACTGGCTGCTCGACGGCTACGACACCACGCAGGCGGCAGTGGCCGCGCATGGCGTGGGCGGCCTCGTGCTTCGCGCCTACCTGGAAGGCACGGCACGGAATTACACGTATTTTGGTCCGGAAGCGAGCGCGATCCCGTACCGCGGTGATGTGTTCAAGGCCGTGTTTCTGGGCACACCGCATGCCGGACGTCTGCGTGCCGGTATGGCCTATGTGGCTCCCGACGCCCTGACGCCGACGGATGTCATGGACCAACACGCCCCGGTGCTGCGTGAACTGATGCCGGGACGGGAATCCCTGCAACGCCTGAATCCACAGTTGCTGCCCTACGGTGTCACGGTACTGAATATCGCTGGTTCGGCGCCGCTCGTCTCGCCGCCCCTTCCCGTGGAATCGGCGCGGCATGACGACGGGCGTACCGCGCTGTCGTCGGCTCTGCTGCCCGCGCCACGTACAACCAACGCCATCCTTGGCGGCTGGTCCTCGGCCATGCTGCAGTCGCCTGACGATCCCGAAGGCAGGCAGGACGCGCCGGACCCCGCGCTGATCCCAGAATTGATTCATGCCTTCGTACGCAGCGACAGCACACTCGAAGCGTACCGGTCGCGCTTTCTTTTTTTCCAGGGTCCCGACTCGCTGCATTTTGCAAGCAGCGTGTACACACCGCCCAGCGCCCTTCCTCTGCATGCCGACGTGGGCTTCTCGACGCTGCGTCTCACCGCCGACGGCGTGCCGTTCCCCATGGCCAACACCACGCGGCTGCGCCTGGACCTCACCTCCGGCGCCCGTCTGCATTTCGAGGACATCGACGGTCTGCCCGCTCTGACAGCTCCCGGCCTCCACTTCTACCCGACCGCACTGTGCTTCTCCGACCAACCCGCAATCTGCCAGCTTGCATGGCAGGATCCTGTCTTCTTCACGCTTTCGACGACCGGTTCGACGAACCCCCTTCGCGGCGAAGCCATCGCGCTCGACGGTCTGGGCTGGCAACTGCCAGTGCAGCAACAAAGCATCGTTCCGGATCCGTTTCTCTCCAGAACCGATGATCTCGGTCGCGTCTTCGACGTCGCCCGCGCTGCGGGAGACCTGCTTCTCGCCTGGTCGCGCGAGAAACGGAACACGCTGGCGATCACCGCGCACGAGGCCACCGTGCTCAATCCCCTGCGCCGCCTGCACGGAGGGGAACCGGATCCCAGCGGCTTCGTGGAATTCACCGTCGACTGCCTGACAAACGAGCTGACCGTGCTGCTGGATTATGGGTCGAATTCCGAACCGCTGTTCGCACTCATGGAGCCGGGCGGCGTTCCGGTCGACGCATCCTCGGCGAATGACAGTACCGTTTTCTTCACGCACCATCCCCAGCTCCACGTCAAATTTCTCACCATCCGCAATCCCGCACAGGGGGACTGGCGTCTGCTCGTGGACAATGCGCCCGCCCTGCCACCGGGCTGCCGGGTCGCCTCCATCACCAACGCTGCAAAGGATCTGCAACTGACATTGCTCCCCTCGCTGCCCCTGAGCGGACAGGAGCTCACCGTCACGCTCGCACTCGACGCCACCGGGCCTGTGGCCACTGAACGGTCGGCAAGCTGTGTCATCATCGACAGCAGTGGTACGCGCAGGGTGATTCAGGTGCGGGACGATGGAAACGGCCCTGACACAACAGCGGACGACGGCGTCTTCACCGGCAGCGTCATGCTCGGCCGAGCCGGAACGTATCGCATCGAGGGATTCTACTTCGCGACGGCGGGCGGCTGCCGCATCCGTCGCAGCGTCGTGCGTCCTCTTGTCCTTCCGCCGGCGCTCGAGCTGCTCACCCCGACCGGCGGCGAGGAATGGCGCACAGGCACCCGCGAACTCGTACGCTGGCAGGGCATCGCTCCCCAGCAGGTCGTCCTGGATTTCAGCGCTGACAACGGTGTTTCCTGGACACAGATCGCCGGGCCTCTGCCTGTGACCGACGGCGCGTATGAATGGACCGTCCCGGGTTTCACTTCCACGTCCTGTCGAATGCGCGTGCGCGACGCGAATGGATCATTGGCAGATGCAAGCCCGGACCCGTTCACGGTGTATCTCCGTCCGGAGATTGACCTTCTTGCCCCCGACGGTGGGGAGTCCTGGCAGGTCGACACGAGACATGATGTGCTATGGTCGTCGATCGCCGTCGACCGCGTCGACCTATCGATTTCGACCGACGGCGGCGTCCGCTGGCAGCCGATCGAGAGTGGCGTTCTCGCACGTCTCGGAGGCTACAGCTGGCAGCTGCCCCTCACACCGTCCGATTCCGCCCTGCTCCGCATCGTATCGTCGGACAACGCAACCGTGTCGGACCGCAGCGCTGCGCTGTTCCGCATCACGGCCGTCCCGGCCGTCACGGTGCAATCGCCGAACGGCGGCGAACGCTGGCGCATCGGAAGCACACACACCGTACGCTGGCAGAGTGCGGAAGTGGATAGCGTGCTGTTGGAAAGCAGTTTCGACGCCGGCGCGTCCTGGGAAGTCCTGACCATTGCGGATGCCGAAGCCGGCGCGTGGGAGTGGACGCTGCCCGACCGCGTTTCCGACCGCTGTATGCTGCGGGCGACCGATACGCGGCGGCCGACAGTGACGGACGAAAGCGACGCGGTGTTTGCTGTCACGCCACATCCCTTCCTGCAGTTGCTCGCTCCGGTGGGCGGCGAGAGTTGGGAGATCGGTACGACGCAGAACATCCGCTGGTCCAGCGCGGAAGTCTCGAGCATCGACATCGAGTACACGACAGACAGCGGCGTGCGCTGGATCACAGCCGCGGTCAACATCCCCTCTGCGCCGGGTATGTACGCCTGGAACGTGCCGACGGAACCCTCGGACTACTGCCGCGTGCGCATCACCGACACCCACGATTCCACCCGCGTTTCCGTGTCGCCTCTGCCATTCCGGATCAGTGAGTCTGAAACACGGCCCACGCTGTTCGCCCCGCAGAACGGCAGAGATGGGGTGTCCACACGTCCCATCTTCGGCTGGCAGCCCTTCCGCGACGCCATCAGCTACCAACTCCAGGTCACCAACGACGTGACGCTCGGCAGCTGGGTGATCAATGTAACCGGACTGACGGCGGTCAACTTCCCTTCGCCGGAACTCGCCCGCAACACGAGGTATTTCTGGCGCGTGAAGGCGTTCCGCAGTGGCTGGGAGAGCGAGTGGAGCACGATGTGGGAGTTCACGACCAGCGGCAGCATACTCACGTCACCGCGGCAAGCGCAACCGTTCGACAACAGCATCGGTCTCGCAACGACGTTGAACCTCCGCTGGAACGCCGCGCCGGAGGCGGATGCGTACCACCTGCAGGTCGCGCTTGATGATCGCTTCACCACGCTGGTGCATGAACAGACGGGCCTGACCGGACTGACCACGTTCGTGGGCGGACTCGAACACGATCAGGATTACTGGTGGCGGCTCCGCTCGGGCCACAGCAGTTCGACGGTGCAAAGCGACTGGTCACGTCCATGGAAATTTTCGACTGCCCCCGCTCCACCACGGCAGCTCACGCCGTTCGACGGACTGCCGGACGTCCCGCTCAACGCCCTGCTGAACTGGTATCCCGTGCCCGGGGCGCGGGCGTATCGACTGCAGGTCGCCGATGATGAGAGCTTCAACGCTATCGTCTTCGACAGCTCCTTCATTACCGGCACATCCATACAGGTGACGGGACTCCGGAGTTTCCGGACGTTTTACTGGCGCCTCAACGCGACGACGTCCCGCGGTACCAGCGACTGGAACAGGCCGTGGATGTTCCGCACCGTCGACATCGGCACCGGTATTGGCAATTCAGGCACCTCGTTGCCCGACCATCCGCTCATCACCGCCGTTTGGCCACAACCCGCGCGCACGCGGTTATCCGTCGCCTGCGCCCTCCCAGGCGTCGGCGAATACCGGATCGGTTTGTACGATTTTCTCGGACGCGAGGTCCGTGCGATGCCCGTCCAGGATCGCAGTGCATACGGTCTTGAGATGGATGTCACCGGTCTCCCGTCAGGCCCCTACCTGCTGCGACTTTCTGGTGA
>JAGTUZ010000265.1 GCA_018224415.1 Bacteroidota bacterium
CCAGCCTTGCGCGTCATGGCCGACAAGGCGGTGTCGCCAATGTCCGACGAGGTCAGCCCGAGATGGATGAATCGTGATTCCTCACCGACATGCTCTGCGACATTGGTGAGAAAGGCGATCACATCGTGGTTGAGCGTCTTCTCGAGTTCGTTGATGCGGTCGACCGAAAATTCTGCCCGCTCGCGGATGACGGGGATAGCTTCCTTCGGAATGAGACCCAGTTCCGCCTGCGCCTCGCAGGCGTGGATTTCGATTTCGAGCCAAGTCTTGAACTTGGCCTCGTCCGTCCAGAGCGTCCCCATTTCCGGACGCGTGTACCGTGCGATCATGCTCTCCTCTTTCTGCAATATTTTGATGGTTCGTCTGTCGATTCTCCCTCTTCCGTCCGTCGGCCACGCAGCACAGCGATTGCGATGTGTGGTGGCGAACGCAAAACCCGCGGGCTACTCCAGCTTCAGCGCGACGGGAATGATGCGATTGCTGCGCAGCACAGCGAGTTCGATGCTCTCGCCGCGAAGCGCGTAACGAATCATGCCCTCGAGCACACCGATGGAATAGACCGGTTCGCCATTGGCTTTCAAAATGATATCGGCCACCTCGAGACCCGAGCGGGCGGCAACGCCGTTGCGGGATGTGATCTGTGTGACGATGACCCCTTCGACGCGATCGAGGTCGTAGGCCTGCGCGATTGCTTCGTTCACCGGCTGCACGCGGAAGCCGGGAACGAATTCACGGTTGACCTTGCCGTCCTTTTTCAGAATCTCGACGAGGGTCCGTATGCGGTTGACGGGCACGGCGAAACCGAGTCCCACGCTTCCCTGATTGGGGGTGTAGATCACGGTATTGATGCCGATGACCTTGCCCTGGCTGTTGACCAGCGGACCACCACTGTTGCCGCTGTTGATGGCGGCGTCGGTCTGTATCATGTTGCGGTAAATCCTTCCCTCGCTTTCCTCCAGTGCGACGTGTGTGGCGCTGACCACACCGACGGTCACGGTCGCCTTCGCACTGCTGGTCATCAGTCCAAACGGATTGCCGAAGGCGATGCTCCACTCCCCGACGATCACCTCGTCGGAGTTTCCGAGCTGGATATACGGTAAATCGTGATCAACGTCGACCTTGAGCAGAGCGAGGTCCGTAACCGGATCGACACCGATCAGACGCGCGGGAATCTTCTCGCGATCGGTCATCGTGATGCTGATTTCTTCCGAGCTGCCACCGGCGACATGATCGTTGGTAAGGATGTAGCCGTCAGGCGAGATGATGAATCCGCTTCCGAGCACCGGCATGAGCGAGTACTGTTCGCCGTAGAAGAGACGGAACCACGGATCGACATAGCGACGCTGCAGCTTGGATGCATTGACTCCCACCACGGCCGGACTCACACGTTCGACCGCGCGGGTGATCGCGTTCTGACGGGAATTGCTGATCTCGTCTTCCCCTTGCCGCGAGTCAGTAGCGGACCCCGATTGCATGCGGTCCTGCTCCAGACGACCGGAATCCCCGCCGCCGGCGTTGCACGAAGGGACGGTGAACAGCAGAAGAACGGCAAAAACGGAAGAGAACGCACGGATGGATATCATGGAAGATCCTCGATACTATGGTCATGAAACAATCATTGCAGCTGGCGGAACGCAATGTCACTGTCGCGCTGCGGTGTCACTGCCGAAACGCAATGTCACTGTCGGGGCGCGGTGTCACTGCCGGGATCGCAGCAGCGTGGCAAGCGGCCCGAGATGCCGGAGCATCACAAGCACTGATAGCAGGAACAGGGCTGTCACGAACGCGACGGTATCGGGCATCGGATGCGGCCGCACGTAGCGGAACACCTCCGAGGCGACAAGAACGGTAAACGGTGCGAGCAGAATCGCTGCGATATTCGCGATATGCACGTCGCGCGTTCTCCAGTACGCCGCGAGCCAGTAGAGGCACCAGAGCACGATGAACAGCGGAGCGAACAACAGCGATGCGCCTGCCGCGGGGGCCAGTCCGCGACCACCTTTCCAGCCGATCCATGGTGAGTAGTTATGGCCGAGCACCACGCCAAGAAGTGCCGCCGCCTCGGTGATCACGTCCCCGGGATGGACAATCAGAAGCATAAGCTGCGGAATCGCGCCCTTCGCGAGATCGATGAGCAGCACCGCCACACCGATGCCCTTCGACCGAGTCACCTCGAAGGCGTTGAGCGTCCCGATATTCCCGCTGCCTTCCACACGCAGGTCTTTCTTCGTTCCTTTTCGGACGAGCAGGTATGCTGTCGGAACGGATCCGACAAGGAAGGAGAACAGGGCGACGAGGATGGGAAGCAGCAGAGTATTCATCTTTAAAATATACATCACGAAACGGTCAGAATCCCGTGCAAACAGACATCCCTGCCAAGGAAATCTCCGGTCATCCCGAAATTTGGTCCGGGACCGCGCCCGGAGCACGCTTCCCCGCAGCATCCGGATTTCGAACGCGACAACACGATGCGCGAACAGCATCGATATGCAGGTGGCAACACCGATGTACTCGTGGCAGCGTTAGCCCCTCATATTTGCACCACTTACGGAAGTGTTTTTCATTGACAATAGTACATTATTTTCGTAACTTGGTAATCCACAATAAGTTAGTGGGAACAGACACGCAGTACCGGAGAATGATGAGCAACAGCGGGAAATGGATTTTGGGTATCGTCGTGGGATTCGCGGGATTTGCTTTTCTCGTGATGGCGCTTTCCTTTTTTGTCCTGTCCACCGCCATCACCAGCGATACCAGCTCCGATGCCGTGGAAGAAAGCTACGGCGGCAGCAGTACTGAACGCGTGGCGGTCATCGATATCCGGGAAATAATCGTTGATGCCGAGGATGTCATTCGTCAGTTGCGGAAATACAGCAAACGATCGACGGTCAAGGCCGTTGTGCTCCGCCTCGACTCTCCCGGCGGAGCGGTAGTTCCCAGCCATGAAATTTACGAGGAAGTCAAGCGCATCCGCCGGCTGGGCAAACCCGTCGTGGCCTCCATGGGTTCGGTTGCGGCGAGCGGGGCATACTATATCGCCTGCGCTGCCGACCGCATCGTTGCCAATCCGGGCAGTATCACGGGCAGTATCGGGGTTGTCAGCGAGTTTGCCAGTTTCCAGCCGCTACTCGAGAAAATCGGTATCGAGAGCACAACGATCACCAGCGGGGAGTTCAAGGACACCGGCAATCCCACCAGACGCATGCGTCCCGAGGAGAGAGCATATCTCCAACACACCATCGACGACATCTATGAGCAGTTCGTCGGAATCGTGGTTGCGGGAAGAACGCTTACCGAGGATTCCGTACGCGCGCTCGCGGACGGCCGCATTTTCACAGGCCAGCAGGCGTACGCGAATGGTCTGGTGGACACGCTCGGTACGATGGATATGGCGATCCGGCTCGCCGGGACGCTCGGAAAGATTTCCGGCGAACCCCGTGTGACGCGTGAGCGCGAGCGGGAAACGCTGCTCGATATGTTGGTTGGCACGCGTGCCCGTCGGTCCATCGAAGGCATGGGCGCGCAGTTGAAGCCGGCTTCCCCAGTGGAATATCGATTGTTTTATTAACCTCCAACTTCAAGGGGTACGACGTGACAAAAGCAGACATCGTCGATAATATCGCGGCCGCGACCGGTCTGACAAAAGTCGAGACCGAAGCGGTGGTTGATGGCTTCCTCGCGACGGTGAGCCAGGCGCTACGGGACGGAAATTCCATTGAGATTCGGGGTTTCGGCAGCTTCAAGGTGAAAAAGCGGAAGGCACGCATGGCCCGCAACCCGCGCACCGGTGAGGAGGTTTTTGTCGACGAGCATTATGTCCCCGTCTTCAAGGTCTCGAAGGAACTGCGTTCCGGTGTCGACCAGAATCTGAAAGCGAAGGAGTGATGGCAAAAGAAGCACAGACCTGTTCATCCTGCGGTTCCGCTCTCGCCGCTACCGCCACTATTTGCGATGTGTGCGGGCACGACATGCGCGATGACGCGAAGCGCGAGTCCACTCTCGCAGCGGCTCCCCCCGTAGCGGCGGGACAGCAGACACGGAAACCTGTCCGCAAGACCGGGAAAAAGCCGGCGGCCGCGGCTGCCGCAGCGCTGTTCAACACGCCACAGTGGATTGCCATCGTGGTCGCCGCGTTCATTCTCGGTGGCGTCGTTGGAGCCTCGCTGGTGCCAACGCACGATCACGGCGATGCGGCGATGGCGACACAGGGCACCCCACCGGAAGCCCAGGCGGATCTGACACGACTCAACGAGACACGTGCCGCTGCGGAAGCGAATCCGGACAGCCCGGACGCCCTGCTCGCCTATGCGCATGCCCTGCACGACTCCGGTTTCCCGGAACAGGCGATTGTCCAATACCGGCGGTATCTCGCGTTCGAACCAGACAATCCCGATGCACGAGTTGATCTTGGAATTTGTTATTTTGAAACCAAAGACTATCCCACAGCCATCGCTGAAATGGAAAAGGCGGTTGCCAGTAACCCCGATCATCAGTTGGGGAATTACAATCTCGGGATCGTCAACCTGAACGCCGGAAACAAGGAGAAGGCGCGGGAGTGGTTCGAGAAGGCGAGGGACATCAATCCCTCTTCCCCGCACGGAGTGAACGCGGCCCAACTGCTCGAGCAGCAGTTCTGATCCTGTAAAATCGAAAGCAGATAGATAATTCACATTTCATTCCACGATTCTTGATTGGAGGTACCCCATGCCTTGCGGCAAGAAAAGAAAGCGCCATAAAATGGCGACGCACAAGCGCAAAAAGCGCCTGCGCAAGAACCGGCACAAGAAGAAAAACCGCTAGTCGCTGACCTATGGATAGACTCTGGTCTCCCTGGAGATCACAGTACATTCAGACATTCGGCACGGAACAGGAAGGCAAGGGCTGCGTGTTTTGCGAGGCCCTTGCGTCTTCCGACGACGACGCCCGTTTTCTCGTGCGCCGTCATTTGCATTGTTTCACGATGCTGAATCTCTACCCGTACAACAGCGGCCATCTTCTGATTATCCCGCATCAGCACACCGGCTCGTATGCCGACCTGTCGCAGGAAGCGTATTCAGAGATGACCGGGTTGCTGCGTGACTGGATGCGCGTCCTCGAGACGGTCATGCATCCACAGGGGTTCAACATCGGGTCCAATGTCGGCCGCGTTGGTGGCGCGGGTATCGATCAGCATGTCCACATGCACATCGTCCCCCGCTGGAGCGGCGACGCCAACTTCATGCCGGTGATCGCCGACACAAAGGTGATTTCAGAGTCAATGGACGACACCATGCGCAAACTCCGCGCTGCGTACGATGCGCTGGATGTCCACTCTTCCGACCCGGAACACTGATATACAACCAGAACGAAAGGATAACGTTATGTCTGACAACGCAACACGAAACCTCATGCTTGGCTTCCTCTCCGGCGCCGTGATCGGCGGGGTCGTGGCACTCCTCTACGCCCCGAAACCTGGCAAGGAACTTCGCGGCGAACTGCTGAACAAAGGCGGGGTTCTCGCTGACGACATCGAGGATTATCTGCACGATGCGCAGGAAAAGGCCCGCACCATCATCAACGATGGCAAGGACAAATCCAGCGCACTGATCACTGACGCAAAGCGTCGGGCAGACGGCCTGCTCAAAGACGCCGAGCACATTCTCAGTGGTGCCAAGCAGCGTGTGAATGAGGAAGGCGACCGCCTGAAGACCGCCGTCAAGGCCGGTGTGGATGCCTACAAGGACGAGCGCGATACTCCCGCATCGGAAGGAAAGGCGTAGGAGGTCCCACCGTGGAGAACCTACAGGAAATACTGCTCCTCCTTCTGACCATCGGGGGATTGGTCCTTGTCGTCATGATGATCACTGTGCTTGTTGCGATGCGCAAGGCGCTGCAAACGATCGGGAACGATATCCGCAGGCTGAGCGATCAATCGATGCCGATTCTTGAACAGGTCAAGGTGACCATCAAACAAATGGGCGAAGCCCTCACAGTCATCACGGACAACAGGGAAACGCTAGCCGCCGCTTCGGAAAACGTACGCAAGGTCACGGAGAATATCTACCGTCTCGAAAGCATCCTGCAGGAGCAGATCGAGCCCAGCGCGATCGGTCTCGCACGTCGCCTTGCCGGACTGCGCCGCGGCATCGACACCTTTCTCGCACAGTGGCGTCAAGGGCGCTGAAGAAAGCGATGGATGCGACGGCAGTGACCGCCGGTGGGCAGTTACGCCTGCTGGTCCGTACGATGCGGATCCGGCAATGGACGAAAAACGTCTTCGTCCTTTCTCCACTGCTGTTCTCCCAACATCTCTTCGACGTCGAGAGCCTGCTGCGCGCGGTCGAGGCATTTTTTCTCTTCAGCATCGTGGCCAGCGCGGTCTATGTGATGAACGATGTCGTCGACGCGGACGTCGACCGCTCCCATCCGGTCAAACGCATCCGCCCAATCGCATCGGGTGCGCTCAATGTTTCTGTGGCCATCGCTGCGGTGGCCGTGCTGATGCTGATCGGGGTAAGTACCGCGCTGTTCGTGCATCCGGGGTTGGCTGCGATACTAGGGGCGTACTTTATCCTGAACATCGTATACTCGGTCGCTCTCAAAAAGGCAGTCATCGTCGACGTGATGACCATTGCAGCTTCCTTTGTGCTGCGCATCGTGGCGGGTGCCGTTGTGATCGATGTTCCGATATCGGAATGGCTTCTCATCTGCACGTCCCTGCTCGCCCTGTTTCTCGGTTTCAGCAAGCGCCGTCACGAGATTACCATCCTCGAAGCAGATGCGCATATCCACCGTCCGGTGCTGCTGGAATACAGCACGTATTTCCTTGACCAGATGATCTCCCTGGTTACGGCGTCCACGCTGATCTGCTATATCCTGTATACCGTGGATGACAACACAGTCGAAAAATTCGGAAGCAAGGCCCTGCTGTATACCACGCCGTTCGTTCTCTACGGACTGTTCCGGTACTATTACCTGGTCCACCAGCGCAAGACCGGCGGCGACCCGACCGCGGAACTGCTTACCGACATCCCTCTCTTGGCCAACGTCCTTCTCTGGGGCGCAACCGTCATCGTGATCCTGTATTTCAGTTAGAAAGAGCATTCAAATGAAAAGCACCGTCGCAGTCCTGCGCACAACACCGGAAACCGTCCTCGAAGACCATATCCGCCTGATGGAAATGGCGGGCATGACCGAAGCGCTGGACCGCAGCGCGACAACGATTCTCAAGGATAATATCAGCTGGCATTTTCCGTTTCCCGGCGCCAACACGACCCCCTGGCAGCTCGAAGGCGTCGTGCAGGCACTTCAGAAGCACGGTTATGACGATATCAGCTGCGTGCAGAACAAGACGGTAGTCACCGATGCGTTCAAGGGTGAGGATCTGAACGGGTACGTCCCCATCTTCAAGCATTACGAGATCCCTGTTCTTTTCAATTTCAAGGACGAGGACATGAAGTGGGTGCGCTACGAGCCCAAAGCGGATATGCTGGTCCTGCCGCGCATCTATCCCGAGGGAATCTACATACCGGAATATTTCTTCGGGAAGAATATCATCCATCTGCCCACGGTGAAGTGCCATATTTACACCACCACAACAGGGGCAATGAAAAACGCATTCGGTGGCTTGCTCAACACCAAGCGGCATTACACGCACAGCTGGATCCATGAGACGCTGGTCGATCTGCTCGCGATACAGAAGGAAATCCATTCCGGGTTATTCGCTGTGATGGACGGGACAACCGCCGGGAACGGTCCGGGACCGCGCACGATGTATCCTGAAATCAAGAACGTCATCCTCGCCAGTTCCGATCAGGTCGCGATCGATGCGGTGGCCGCAAAAATGATGGGCTTCGATCCACTCGCCGATCTGAAATATGTGCGCCTTGCGCATGACCGGGGCTTGGGCGTCGGAGACGTGCGCGATATCGAAATTGTCGGTGACGACATCAGTGGAGAGAACTGGCAGTTCGAGGTTGGGGACAACGGAGCCAGCCGCATCGGCGACATCATGTGGTTCGGTCCGCTCAAGAGTGTGCAGAAACTCTTCTTTCACACGCCGCTTGTCCATCTGTTCGTGGCGGGATCCGAGGTCTACCACGACTACTATCGCTGGCCGCTCAAAGACCGGAAAGTGTTCGAGGGTTGGCTTGCGGAAACACCCTGGGGTGGGTTATTCAACGAGTACAGGAAACACGGCGTGATGGCGACGCAACACGAGGCCTGATCCCGCGTGATGGCGACGCAACACGAGGCCTGATCCCGGAGGTCAGCTCTCTCCCTGTCCCGTTTTATTCCGCTGTTTCTCTTTTCGACCGGGAGTCCGGGAGGTTATTCCGCCATATCGAGAGTGAATGAGAACGTGCTCCCTTCTCCGACGGCGGATTCTATCTGCAGCGTCTGCCCGTGCCGCATCACCATCTCGCGGCAAAGCATCATACCAAGACCAGTTCCCTTTTCCCGCTCTGTTCCAGGCATGCTGCTGACCTGTGCGCCGACCGACAGGGCCTTCTGCATCTCTTCTCCCATCCCGACTCCGGTATCCCGCACATGGACGGTAACTCGCGAACCGAAGGTATCCTTCTCCGCCTCGAGGGAAATGCGTCCCCCGCGTGGTGTGTATTTGATCGCGTTGGAGACGAGATTGCGCAGGACGATGGAGATCATCTGTTTGTCCGCGAACACACGGATATCCTCTCCGATCAGGTTCTCCAGGGTCAGCTGCTTCTGCTGCAGCGGCGCCTGCACCAGGCTTTCGACGACGGCAACGACCGAGAACAGACTGAACACCGAAGGCTGATAGGTGATGGTGCCGAGTTGCAATCGTGACCACTCGAGCAGGTTCTCCAGCAAAGCATAGACGTTGCGCGTGGTCTGCCGCATCTCCCGGAACAACGGCTTGATTTCCTCGAGGTCGAGTTCGTCGATGTTCTCAGCCACATAATCCGCGATGCTCATGAAGCTCCCGAGCGGACCGCGCAGATCATGGGCGATAATGGAGAACAGACGGTCTTTGTCCCGCACGAGCCGTGCGAGTTCGAGCCGCGAGCGACGAAGCTCGACGTGCACACGCACGCGCTCGAGCAGTTCCTGCCTGCGGAAGGGCTTGGTGATGTAATCGACCGCCCCGAGTTCGAACCCATGCACGATGTCCTCTTCGGCCGTCTTCGCCGTAAGGAAGATGATGGGAATCTCTTTTGTTTTTTCCGATGCTTTCAGTCGACGGCAGGTCTCGTAGCCGTCGATATCGGGCATCATGATGTCGAGGAGAATGAGATCGGGATCGACGTCTTCCGCTATGGTAAGGGCTTGCCTGCCGCTGGTAGCTGCGGCGACGTCGTACTGCGCTTCGCGCAGAAAACTGCCTACGACCTGCAGATTTCGTGATACGTCATCGACAATAAGTATAAGAGGGCGATGTTCAGTCATGCGCGGTAATATCGGATGATGATGTCGGGTGATTTCCCTGTTCTTTCAAAAGGTCGAGTATCGCGGGGAATTCGTTCAATGTACGTGGCAGTTGTTCCATATCAAAGTTCCGTGCGTCACGCAGCAGTCGACCGGCCCATTCGCGCAATGGATCGTACGATGCCGCGAGTGCCTTCTCATGAAGCTCCAAGGCAAACGCCTCGATTTCGTGCATGAGAAATGTGCGGCCCAAACGCTCCCAGCGCGAATAATCGGCCGACAGGAGGTCGGCATGGAGCGCTCGCAGCGAGGACGAGGGTGGAATGGTCCGGTCCGTGTCCGCTGTCTGCGCGCTACCGGCCGGCGTCCCGGGCGGCGTCCCGGGCGGGACATCCATACCTGGTGAAACTGGCGCGCTGCCACTGGCGGATGCTGCGTCCAGTGTTCGCAAGGACGCTGCATCAGGCACGTGCACCGATCCCTCCTTCTCCTCCATCAGCACACCCGGAAGAACAACCTTGAAGGTAGTGCCTATACCGAGACGTGAGGAGTAGTCAATCTCCCCTTCCATCATATGGACCAACCGCTGGGTGATTGCCAGTCCAAGGCCCGTGCCGCTGTAATCGGTGTTGCGTCCGCGTCCGCCCTGACGGAAGGGTTCGAATATGCGCTCCTGCTGCGACGGTGCGATGCCCATTCCCGTGTCGGTGAGCCTGATTCGAAGGGTGCAACGCTGCGCGTCGGTACGCGTACAGGAGACATCGAGTGTGATACTGCCTGTTGCGGTGAACTTCACGGCGTTACCAACAAGATTGAGCAGGATCTGCCGGATACGGATTTCATCGAGATACATCGTCTGTGGAACGCCCTGGTCGATGACAACAGTGAAGGTGAGGTTTTTCTGCTGGGCCTGGTAGGCAAAAAGCTGTTCGATCTCATGGGCGATGGCGCGGATGCTGGTGGGATGATAGGATAGCACGAGTTTACCGGCCTCAATTTTCGAGAGGTCGAGTACGTCGTTGATCAGCGTCAGCAGGGTCCGCCCAGAAACGGCGATGGAGTTCAGATAGTTGCGTTGTTCCTCCTGCTGAATCCGGTCCTGAAGCAGTTCGGTAAAGCCCAGGATGGCGTTCATCGGCGTACGGATTTCATGGCTGATATGCGCAAGGAATTCGGACTTTGTTGCATTCGCCCGATAGGCGTCCGCTTCCGCGCGTTTCCGTTCCTCGATCTCGCTGAGAAGTTTTGCATTGGCATGCTTGAGTTCGCTGGTGCGATGCGCAACCTCTCCCGCCAGCAGGCGTTCCTGGCTGCGAAGGGAATGCAGACGCCAGCGCAGCAGGGCGACCGAACCGACCACCACCACAAGACCGACAAGAAGACGGAACCACCACGCGCCCCAGAACGGTGGCTCCACGATCAGCGTCAGCGTCGCTCCACGCAGGTTCCACGTACCGTCGTTGTTCGATCCCTGTATCTGGATGACGTACATGCCCGGACTCAGTCCGGCAAAGCTCAGGAAACGATCCGTCCCGAGATCGATGAATTCATCACTCCGGTTTGCAATGCGGTAGCGATAACGGTTTTTCTCCGGCCGGTAGAAGCTGATCGCGGCGAAGCTGATAGCGATGGATTTACTCGTGTGATCAACAATCACCGTGTCCCCGGCGATCCCATCGTTGCGCAGCAGCAGTTCATGATTTCCCGCGCGCACACCGGTGATGACCACAGGCGGTACCAAAAGATTCCGTGTGATGCGCTCGGGATAGAAATGGGTCACACCACGCACACCGCCGAAAAACAATTCACCGGAAGCGCTACGGAAAAAAGCCGACGTATTGAACTCGTTTCCCTGAAGGCCGTCGTGCACGTCATAGGTTGCCACAACGCCTTCGTCGGGATGATAACGCGCCAGTCCACTGTTCGTGCTCAGCCAGAGATAACCGGAGACATCCTCGAGAATTCCGTAGACCACATTGTTGGGGAGTCCGTCTGCCGTGGTGACATGGCGGAACGTTCCCCTCTCATTATCCATGAGACTGAGACCGGCGGAGGTCCCGATCCAGAGCATTCCACGGCTGTCTTCGTACACGCAGCGCACGCTGTTGCCGGCGATTGTTTCCGCCTGGCCGCGTCGATGCTGAAAGAACGTCACCTGGTCTTCGAGTCGGTCATAGTAGGCGAGGCCACCGCGTTCGGTCCCGACCCACAGAAAGCCGTTGCTGTCTTCATACACTGCAAATACGGCCCCCTGTCGTCCGGAGAAGTCGGCGGGGGCGACGGGCGTTGGCCGGTTGCTGCGTTTCGGTTTCTCCCAGCGGAACAGTCCATCCTGCGTGCCGATCCATACGCTTCCGTCACGGGTCGACGCCAGTTCGTAAATCTTCAGGTTTTCGGGTTGAGCGGAATCGGACGGAAGCGGCCACAGGTGGGTGAAGTGCAGCCGCTGCCTGTCCAAGCGATACAGCCCCGATCCTTCCGTGCCGACAAGCAGGGCGTCTTCCGGAGCTTCCGGATCCGGAAGTACGCTGAATACCGAGCTCACGGGCGAAGCGGAAAAACCGCTCCGCCCTGCCGTCCCTGCAGCCGGGTTTGTGGTACAGAGAACCTGGCTGCTTCGCCGGTCGATGCGACAAAACCCGCCGTATCCTCCCAGCCAGAGCATGGAGTCCCGTCCCTGCCAGATGGCCCGGAAACTATGCACGGGCAATTGTCCGGTCCGGTGCGTTC